>JAFNWZ010000418.1 GCA_017379255.1 Akkermansia sp.
ATTCAGAAGATGTTCGGGGACTACTATCTGGAATACGCCTCCTATGTGATTCTGGAGCGCGCCGTGCCGCATATCATCGACGGTCTGAAGCCGGTGCAGCGCCGCATCCTGCACTCCATGGAACGCATGGATGACGGCCGCTACAACAAGGTGGCCAACATTGTGGGCGATACGATGAAGTACCACCCGCATGGCGATGCCTCCATCGGCAGCGCCCTGGTGACCCTGGGGCAGAAAGGGCTGCTCATTGACCCGCAGGGTAACTGGGGCAATATCCTCACCGGCGACGCCGCCGCTGCGCCGCGTTACATTGAAGCGCGCCTCTCCCAGTTTGCCAAGGAGGTGGTATACAGCCCGAAGGTGACGGAGTGGAAGATGAGCTACGACGGCCGCAACAAGGAACCCGTGGCGCTGCCGGTCAAGTTTCCGCTGCTGCTGGCACAGGGGGCGCTGGGCATTGCCGTGGGCATGAACTGCCTGATTCTGCCGCACAATTTCAATGAATTGATTGAAGCCGCCATTCATTACCTGCGCGGCGAGGAGTTTGAATTATACCCGGACTTTGCCACCGGCGGCCTGCTGGATGTGAGCGGCTACAACGATGGCACGGGCAACAGCCGCCTGCGCTGCCGCGCCCGGCTTGACACCAGCGCCAAGAAGCTCATCCGCATCACCGAAATCCCCTACGGCACCACCACGGAATCCGTCATCCAGAGCATCGAGAATGCCATGGAGAAAGGCAAGCTGAAGGTGGCGAAAATTGAGGACAACACCGCCGCCACGGCTGATATCCTGATTCACCTGCAGGCCGGGCAGGATGTGGAAAAGACCTGCAATGCCCTGTACGCCTTCACGGAATGCCAGGTGAGCATCTCCCCCAAGGCCGTGGTGATTGTAGACCGCAAGCCCGTGTTCATGGGCGTGAGCGAGATTCTCAAAATCAACGTGGATAACACGAAGGAAACGCTGCGCCGCGAGCTGGAAGTGCAACTGGCCGAGCTGCAGGAAAGCTGGATGCAGGCCAGTCTGGAGAAAATCTTCATCGAGAACCGCATCTACAAGGTACTGGAGGAAAGCGAAAGCTGGGAGCAGTCCCTCGCCGAAATCGAGGAACGCCTGCAGCCTTTCGTGCAGGATTTCATCCGCCCGGTCACCCGCGACGACATCATCCGCCTCACGGAAATCCGCATCAAGAAGATTGCTAAGTACGAGATTCACGAAGCCGAAGAACACATCCACGGGCTGGAGGAGGAAATTGACCAGTGCCGCAAGAATCTGGCCCAGCTCACCAAGTACACCATCCGCTGGTTTGAAAAACTGCAGAAGAAGTACGGCGCCAACTGGCCGCGCCGCACGGAACTGGCCACCTTCGACACCGTGACCCGTGCCGTGGCCGCCGTGGAGAACGAAACGCTCTACATCGACGAGGAGGGCTTTGCCGGCTACGGCATCAAGAAGGGTGGCGAAGCTATCGACAAGTGCTCCACCATGAGCGATATCCTGGTGATTGACAACCAGGGCATACTCACCGTGCGCCGCGTGCAGGAAAAATTCTATGTAGGCAAGAAGCTGCTGCATATCAGCGTGCTGCGCCCCACAGACGACTGGGTATTCAACATGATTTACCGCGATGGCAAGGAAGGCATCACCTACGCCAAGCGTTTCAAGCTGGGCGGTTTTACCCGCGATAAGGAATACGAGCTTACCCAGGGCACCAAAGGCAGCCGCGTGTTCTTCTTCACCGTGCATAAGACAGAGGAGGAAAGCAGCGCAATGTCTGTAAATGTCTACCTGAAAAACCAGCTGCGCCGCCTGCGCAGACCGATACCCTTCGATTTCGGCAAGCTGCGTATCAAAGGCCGCAATGTGCTGGGCAACATCGTCACCAAGAACCAGGTGGAACGCATCGCACGCATCATACCCACAGCTGCAGAATCCTCCAGCAATGAAGCCCCGGCAACAGAAGCAACTGAGCCCGCCGGAACCACAGCCCCCGTCCCCCCATTGACCGAATCTCCTGTTTCTGACGCCCCTGCACAGCCCATGCTCCCGACTGATGATAACCACGAGCAGATGGGCTTTGATTTCTGATGAATAACTGATACAGCCAACCCCGCTTCTGCGGGGTTGCTTTTTGCCCCGGTCTGTGCTAAACTGCAGAGCATGGAAGAGTGGATTATGATTGATATGCCCAGTGCCACGGAGCTGTGGAATATGGGGTGGTTTCGCTGTTCGGTGACCATTGCCATTGGTATTATCCTCAGCGTGGCCTGTAAACTGATTTTCCGCCCGGTGAGCCGGAAACTACCCTACCAGGCATCCAAGCTACTCGAAAAGGCCCTGCTGGCACTGCTGTGGGTCTTTGTGATTGTACATGCCCTGCGTGCCGTCGGGGTGGACCTCATCAGTGTGCTGGGCGCTGCAGGCGTGGCTGGTATTGCCATCGGCTTTGCTGCGCAGACGGTGCTGAGCAACCTTATCAGCGGCATTTTCATCATGAGTGAACGCAGCATCCGCCTGGGAGACTTCATCACCGCCAGCGGGGTGAACGGCACGGTGGAAAGCGTCAACCTGCTCTCTGTCACCCTGCGGCAGACGGATAATTCCACGGTGCGCATTCCCTGCGAGACGCTGGTGAAAGAACCCGTGGTGAACGTGACGGGCGATTCCCTGCGCCGTTGTGATTTTGATCTGGGCGTGGATTACAACAGTGACCTGGAACACGTGCGCAAGGTGCTGCTCCAGGTCATTGAGGAGCAACCCCTGCTGGCCACCGAACCGGCCCCGGCTGTGCTTTTTGTGGGATTCGGGGATTCCTCGCTCAATCTGCACATCGGGGCCTGGTGCAAGACCGAGGACTACCACAAGGCCCGCTTTGCCTTCGGCAAGGCCATTCTCGATGCCTTTGCCCGCGAGAATATCAACATTCCCTTCCCCGTCCGCACCATCAGAAACGGTTGATTTTCTCCAGAAGAAAAACCCCGGCAGAATCAATCTGCCGGGGTTTTCTGTCAAGCTTTACAGCGCAGCTTAGGCAACGGTCACCTTGGCGTTGCGGGCAAGCAGGTCAATCACCTTGGAGGTGATGACGCTCAGGCGGATGCCCTGCACGCGGTTCTCGCGGTACATCTTGCGGATGAAGTTCTTGAGGTTCTTCTCCTTAGCCTGCTGGGCCATGCTGGCCATGGCTTCAAGCAGCTCCTGCTCGGTGGCGATGATGTTTTCCTTGCGGGCAATCTCCTGCAGGGCGAAGTACACGCGCAGGTTGCGCTCGGTCTCCTTCATAGCCTCAGCCTTGAAAGCGTCCATGTCCTTGGCCACATCGTAGTTGCCAGCCTGGATGGCGGCATACATCTTGCGCTGCACGGTGTTCTCGTTCTCGCGCTCCACGAGGTCCTGCGGCAGAGCGAAGGTGAGCTGGTCGGCCAGTTTATCGGAAATCTGGTCAGCCTTGGCTTCATCATTGGCGCGGGTCTTGGAGGCCTTGAGGTTGGTGCGCACGATTTCCTTGATTTCGTCCATGCTCTTTTCAGGCAGAGCGCCAGCGAAGAGCTCGGGGGTAATCTCGGGCACGCGCTTCTCGCGCACTTCCTTCACGTTGCAGGTGAACACCACATCCTTACCGGCAAGGTCGGAGATGGGGAAGTCTTCCTTCATGGTGAGGGTCAGTTCCTTCACATCGCCAGCGGAAACACCTTCCAGGCCCTGGGGCAGACCGGGCATGAAGGAATCTTCCTCGATGGCTACCCAGTGGCCTTCGCGGCCTTCCATGAAACCAACGGGCTTGCCGCAGTATTCAGCGGTGGGCTTGCCCTCAACGCTGGTCTTGAAGTCGATGACCACGATGTCGCCCTTGGCGCTGGCGCGTTCCACCACCACATGCTCGGCGGAGGATTCGGCATACTTCTGCAGGGTGTCCTGCACTTCTTCATCGCTTACTTCATCGGAGGGGATGGTCACCTCGATGCCCATGTATTCCGGCAGTTCGAACTCCGGCACGATGGTGAGAGTGGTCACAAGCTTGTAGGAACCATCAGCCTCGGCAGTGGTGGTGGGGGTGCCGAAGTCGAGCACCTTGAGCTCCGGGTTCTGCTCCAGAGCCTGCTCCTGTGCATCAGCCTTGATGCGGGCGTCGAGTTCATCGGCGATGCCTTCGGCAAAACGCTTGGCGATGACGCTCTTGGGGGC
>JAFNWZ010000419.1 GCA_017379255.1 Akkermansia sp.
ACAGCGTCACGCTGCATGCCTGCACGGTGGAGGATGCCTGCCTCATCGGCATGGGCGCGGTGGTGCTGGATGGCGCCGTGGTGGGCCATGGCTCCATCGTGGGTGCGCATGCGCTGGTGACCAAGGGCACCATCATTCCCCCGCATAGTCTGGTGCTTGGTTCTCCTGCCAGGGTGGTGAAACAACTGCCGCCGGAGACGGAACAGGCCAACATTGACCACGCGAAGGATTACGTCCGCCTGGCGCGTGAGTATGCTGCCAGGTAGCCGGGATGCTATTTGCTTTACAATCTTCTGCCAGAGCGGTATAATGGAGGTAGTGATGAAACGCCTGCTTTTAGTTTTATTTGTGAGTGTGTGGTGCGCGCTGCGGCCTGTGCATGGAGGCCCGGAGGCGCTTCTGGCGCAGGAGGTTCAGTCTGCGCCCGCGGCTGAGTTGGGCCCGAAAGCCCGTGCCAGGGTGTTCCCGGCGCTGGCGGCTCTGCCGGCAGATACGGATTCGTTTTTTGCAGTATCGAAATTGGGGGAAGCTTTAGCAGGCGGTCTGGCGGCTGTGATTCCCGGGGCAGATGCCGTAGCGGAACTGGATGGTTTTGCTCTGGGAATGAGTGAAGCTGCGGTTCGTGATTTAGAACGGCTGATGCCGCTTTTCCAGGTATTGAGCCAGGCGGAGGCCATTGCCGCCGACCAGTGGAGCGAAAAAGCTACGCCGGAGGCGGCGCGTGCCATTGTGGCGCAGCAGCGCGAGTCCCGGCACCGGGCAGGTGAATTGCTGGTGCAGGCAACGCGGGATTTTCATCTGGCACCCATCTATGCGGTGCTTACCTGCAAGCCCGGAAGCGAAGCCCTGCTGCACCAGCTTTCTGTGTTGCCGCTTATGGTGCCGGTAGAGGCCGATGGCCCGTTGGTGCTGATGGCACGTGGCTCCAGCCGTGGGTTTTATCTGCGCGGCGATTCCTTGGATTTAAGCCAGGCAGACCTTGCGCCTGAGCATGAGACTGAGATTTCCCGGAATCTGCAGCATGCTCGTCTGTATGTGATGGCCGAGGTGATTGGCAACAAGCTGGTGCTTGCCGTTTGCAGCAACCTGGATGAGGTGAAACTGCCCCGGCGAGCGGCCCAATCCCTGCTGGGCACGCCTGGAATGGCGGCCTTTGATTCGCTGATGGAACGCGATGCGGTGGCCCTGGGGGTCAGCAGCCCGGCGGTGGTGAAGATGCGCGAGGAGTTGAACCTTTCCGCCTACCGTGGGGCAGCTGCGTTCATCGGGGCAGTGTTCAAGCGCCTTGGAGAGGAAAATGCCGCCATGGGCTCGGCTGCAAAGGCGGTGGACCAGTTGCTGCAGCAGCTGGAGGTTTTACTTAAACCCGCGCAGGGGGCGGAACAGATGATGCTCTGGCGTGAGCCGGATGGGTTCTGCCTGCAGCTCGTCACCGATGCGGGCGATATGGGCTTTGCGCCAGGTGTGCTGAGCTATGGTGCGCATCATGATGCCCCGGGCACTTTGTTTTTTGCTGAAAGTACGCCGATGACCGGCTTGCCTGCGGTGGATGTTCCCGGATTGTTCCAATTGGTGGAAGAGGTGCAGCAGGCCTACATCAATACCTTACTGCCGGAATACGCAGAAGCGGAAGCACGTTCGCTGCGCGAGCTGCAGCAGGCACGCCCCGGTCTGGAAAAGCTTGCCGCCGGAGGGCAGAAGATAGCCTCTGCGCTGGGTGGCAGCGTGGCTGTACTGGTGCAGGAGGGGGATGCGGCAATGCCTGCTGCCTTTTCTCTGCGGGCAGATGTTGCCGATGCCCCGGTGCTCGATGAAGGAATCCGCCAGATTCAGGAAGCAGCTGCGGAGCTGGAGCTGCCAGCCTGCTTTGGTGGCGCAGGCCCGCTGCAGGTGCAGCAGCAGGATAATGCCGTGCTGGTGAGCACGGGGCGTGGCCTCCCGCTGGCATTGCCTCAGGGGGGGACGGCGGTGCAGGGTGGATCTGTGTTTTCTTTGAATGTTCAGGCTCTGGCCCGTGAGCTGAATCGCGTCAGAGCCTCTGAGGCAGATGCCGCGGCTATGCTGGCATCTGCGGTGAAAAAACTGGAAGGCGCTTCAACAATTCGCGGCAAGCGCTTGTACTCGACGCTGCGGGTGGTGTTGAACAAGAATAATTGAGAGTCCTGATTTCTGTGCATGAATGGTAAAATAATCTGGCTGTTGCTCTCTTTGTTTCTGCTGGTGCAGGTGGGATATGGCAACAGCGTGGAGAAGGCGCGGCGTGTGGCTGGTGTGGCGGCGTCTGATAAGTTGCTGAAACCAGAGGAAATCTGGAATCCTTTGGCTGGCGATGCCCGGCAATATGTAGGACCGTTGGATGCACAGCCCAGTGAACGCTTCCGGGTGGGGAGTGTTATTCCTGCCCGGATTGCCAGTGAAAAGGATTTGTGGCGCACGCTCAATGGTATGCACCGGGTTCTGGAGGGGAAACGCGAAATCAGGCTTGCTGGTGGTGTTTCTGAGCGCAAACTGAAGAATTGGCTGCGCGATTTTAACAACACGTTGACAATGATGGCTGTAGCGTGGCGCAATGAGGAGGGCTTGTACCTGTATGTCTATTACCTTACAGAGGCCCGCATATTGGCTGCGTTCCTGAATCCGGAAATGGAGCATAAGCTTGACAATGAGGAAAAGCGGGTTCTGAAGGGATGCTGCAACTGGATAAGTGCGAATATCCGCAAAGGGATGCCGAATCTCCTTAAAATCCGCATGGTGAATGATGCGGTGATTGATAATACGGAATACAAGCTCTCCTGCGGTAAAACGGCAGACGTCGTGCTGAAAGGGCTGGGTAAGTGCGCGGCGTATACGACCGCGACGCAGCTGCTACTGCACATGCTGGGCATTGATAACCGTTATGTGCATGGAGATGTGACCACCGCCACCATGTCTCATGCCTGGAATCTGGTGGATGTGAACGGGGAGTGGTACCACATGGATACCACATGGAATGACCCGGAAGGCTATTCGTATTTCCTGCTGAATGATGAAGAAATGGGGATTGACCACTCCTGGCCGTCTAAGGAGGATAAGCTGGGATTGAGATACCCGGAGGGACCGGAGCTGAACCAGTATCATTTCTTTACCCGCGCTGATTATTCAGACCGGGAAAAACCAGAAAAGGAACCGCTTTTCCCTGTGGATTCAGAATGTACTACACCGGGGGAAATGTGGAAACAGATGACCGCTGGTTACGAACACGAAGCGGCTGTCCTGTCAGATAAGGAAGATACTTCCTCGGAAAAGGAGATCCCCGTGCTGCCTCCGCTGTTGCAACCGGATAGAACCGCAGAAGAGAATGCGGTGCAGAAGAAGGGGGGAACATACACCGTGGCGAATGAAGAGGAACTCGATAAGGCACTGCATGCCTGTGCTTCTGCGCTGGAAGGCCCGGAAATCAAGCTGCAGCTGAAAGACAACACCACTTTGTACCATTTCCGCTATTGGTTGAAGAAGTGCCATATCCATTCCCATATCCGCGCGTATTCTTATACCTCTAACCGTAAGAAACCGACGGACAAGAACCCTCTGATTACGCTCAAGGTGGAATACTGGCCGCATGTACGCCTCATCAGCGCGGCGAAGAATGACGATGCCTGCAAGCAGTTGACGAGTGATGAGCGGGTCGCCCTTGTTGAATGCCAGGAGATTGCAAAAATATACAGTGCAAAGTGGATGCTTCGCCGCCAGAAGATGGATAACGTGTACCTGCATGTTCTCAATAACGTGGAGTGGAAGCCTGGGGAATCCACGGTGCTTTCAGCCCTCCGTAAGCGGGAAAGTGGAAGCCTGGGCATGGCGGAAACGCTGCATGTGGTGTACTCTCTGCTGAAAATCAAGTCTCTGATGGTCCACGGGCGTACAGATAAGGAGCTGCAGGCCTGGAATATGGTGCAGCACCTTGGGAAACGCTGGTATCATGCCGTTGTGGCGCAGGATGCAGAGGCTCGTACCAGGCACCGCCACGTTACCAAGTGGAACCGCTGTGGTGATGAGCGTATGCGCAAGACTCATGTCTGGTATGAGGATGAGGTGCCCGAAGCTGCCCAGCCTGAACCCGATGCAGCGGAAGCAGTGCAGACGGTGGAAAAAAAGACAGGCCAGAAAATCAATTTCCCCCGGATAAAGTAAAAAACAAACCCCGCCGGTTCAGGCGGGGCTTGTTTTTCTTATTTGAGCGCAGGGGCTGGCTGAAGCTCCGGCTCTTCTTCTGCGCCGCTCTTGAAGCGCTCGAACACGCCCCGCGGGTCTTCCGGCGTGCGCTTCAATGCTTCGAAAATCCGGTCTCTCATTTCCACCGCTGCTTTGAATGCTGCTTCCTCACTGCCATACTGGCGGTCAGAGAAGTACTTGGTGAACTGATTCCACTTGCGGCAGATGCTGAGTCTCCACCCCTGGAAGGAGGTGGTCTCGTATGTGTATCGGGTAATGTTACGTTGGGTCATATTGTAGTTGCCGGGTTAGTTCCGGATGCGCCCATACTGCCACATCTTGATACTGGTGGCAATCTAATTTGCTAAATGTTCGATATCACTCACTAAATGATTAGTATATAAAACAGAAATGGAGCTGCCGGTATCGGCAGCTCCATTGAATCTGAAACCTATGCAGGTATGCCTGCTATTAGCAGCAGGGCTGGGCAAGAATCTTGCGCAGACGGGCAAAGCGGGGCAGGGATTCGGCAGTCTTCATGCCGGTAGCACCCTGGATGAGGGGCAGGGCATAGTCGATGAATGCCATTTCCACGTTGTTGCCTGCGGCGTTGATCCATTCGCGGGGAACCTTGCGCTCGAAATTGGCTACGCTGGCCAGGGGCAGGAGCTTCATCTCGCACTTGTAGTTGCCTTCCTCGTCGGTGGTGCGCTCGAAAGCGGGCATCTTGTCGGTGTCGCCAGCCACAGCGGCTTCCACAGCGGTCTTACCGGCGAGGTAAGCCTCGTGGGCATCGGTGGCGGAGCCCAGGTGCGTAGCGCAGCGCTGCAGCAGGGAGGGCTCGATGGCGCGAACCTTGGCGCTGGTCACGCGGGCACGCACGATTTCGGCCAGCTTGTTGGCAAGGCCGCCCAGCTGGGCGTGGCCGAAGCCGTCGTTGCTGTTGGTCTTGGCTTCGGAGATGAAGTTGCCGTCCTTGTCGTGGATGCCTTCGGAAACCACCACGAGGCACTTGCCGGTGGCATTGTAGATCTTCTCCACGTCGCACAGGAAGCTTTCCATGTCGAAGTCAACCTCGGGGAGGTAGATGAGGTCGGGACCAGCACCGGCGTAGGTGGCCAGGGCGGAGGCGGCGGTGAGCCAGCCGGCGTGACGCCCCATCACTTCGATGATGGTCACCATACCGGTGTCGTAGCAGCAGGCATCGTGCTTCACTTCCATCACGGAGGTGGCGATGTACTTGGCTGCAGAGGCGAAGCCGGGGCAGTGGTCAGTGCCGAAGAGGTCGTTGTCGATGGTCTTCGGAATGCCCATCACGCGGCATTCGTAGCCGCTCTTCTCCATGAACTTGGAAATCTTGTTGCAGGTGTCCATGGAGTCGTTACCGCCGTTGTAGAAGAAGTAGCGCACGTCGAACTTCTTGAATGTCTCCAGCAGCTTCTCATAGTCGGTGGGGTCAACATCCGGGTTCTTCATCTTGTAGCGGCAGGTGCCCAGGGCGGAGGAGGGGGTGAACTTCAGCAGTTCAAGCTCCACCGGGTCTTCCATGCCCATGTCGTAAAGCTTGCCGTCCAGCACGCCGCGGATACCGTTGGCGGCACCCAGCACGCGGGTGATCTGAGGAGCGTTGAGAGCGGTCTGGATAGCACCCAGAACGCTGGCGTTAATCACAGCGGTAGGACCGCCGGACTGACCGATGATGCATGCACCTTTGAGTTCGTTCATGATATGAAGAATGTGTAGATGTATTATGTTGGTTTTCTTATTCCCGCCGCCATCGTATCTGATGAGGAAGGGAGACCGCCATTAGCGGGCGCGCTATTCTACTCCTATTATGGAGGGTTGGCAAGCAAAATAACCGCTTGCGCCTGGCTTGCCGGCAGAAAAATGGAAGCATGGCGGGCAGCCTGGGCCGTTTTGGGGCTGCAGGTTCTCCTTGACAATGGGGCGGCTCTGGTGTATACGGTGCGCATGATTATTGATACACATTGCCACCTGGTTCATGAGAAATATGATGATCTGGCTCAGCTGCGGGAAGATTCGCTTGCGCTGGGCGTGGGGCATTGTATATCGCAGGGAACGCATCCGCAGGACTGGTTGCCGCAGCTTGAGCTTGCCCGCCACATGCCTGATTTCGTGACCTCCTGCCTGGCGGCGCATCCTTCTGAGGTTACAAACGTAAGCGATGAGGACTTTGAGTACATGGCCAATCTGTGCCGCCAGCATCCGCAGGCTGCCATTGGTGAGGCGGGGCTGGATTATTTCTGGGATGCTCCGGAAGGCTGGGACGAAGCTGTCTACCATGCCCGTCAGCGTGTGTTGCTGGAGAAACATTTCCAGCTGGCTCAGGAACTGGGGCTGAATATCTCGCTGCATACGCGGGATAAGGAAGGCACAGCCTGTTTTGATGATGCCTTTGCCATTGCCCGCAATTTCCCGAAAGTGCGTCCGGTGTTCCACTGCTTTATCGGCAGCAAGGAACAGGCTGATGCCGTGTTTGAACAATTGGACGGCCTCATTTCCTTCACCGGCATCATCACCTTCAAGAAAACAACAGATGTGCAGCAGGTCGCAGCCTGGGCTCCGCTGGAACGCGTGATGGTGGAAACCGATTCGCCCTATCTTTCCCCCGAGCCGCACCGCGGCAAACTCAATATCCCGGGGCGTACCCGCTTTGTGGCAGAGAAGCTGGCCGCTCTGCGCGGAATTAGCCTGGAGGAAGTGGCTGCTGCCACCACGGCAAACGCCTGCCGCTTCTTCCGCCTGCCTGCGCTGGCTGGTTAATAATCCCCGTACATCTCGCGGCGGCGGTAAAACAGGTAGAACGCTGCGCAGTTAACGCCGCTGAGCATGCTGCAGCACAGACTGAGGAACATGGCCGCCTGCTGCACATGCTTGATGGCGATTTCCCAGAACGAATGCTTCCAGGGCCAGACGGGCGTGAGGCACTGGGGTGTGTGCTGCATGCTTTCCATGAGGGTAATCAGGAAAAGCACCACACAGGAGATGAGGATAATGATGTTTGCTGTGAGCAAACTGCCCCGGAACCACTTCAAAGGGCGGGGTCTGCGCAGAAAGAACAGGCTCAGGCCGGAGGCCAGCATGGCCAGCACCGTGAGACTGAGATTCAGCATTCCCACCCCGCTGTTGAAACTCTGCTGGCTGAGCAGCAGGGCTTCTGCTGCCTTCGCATCCACGACCTGTGAAAACGCATCTTCACTGGGCGGCAGGTGATTGCCTGTAATCACAAGCTGCCATGAGAAAAAGGCTATGCACAAAAGCGAACAGATGAAGAGCAGGGTGGATTTCATGTGGCGGGGATTGGAATTCGGTCAACATACTACAAAATGTGCGTTGCCTTGTCAATCTCTGCCTGCTGCATATACGGAGCAAAAGAACATGTGTCCCAAAGTTTCATTAGGACTGCTTTCAAATTCTTGTAGCACAGCTAATTAACAATACGCTGCTAAAGTAATTTATCTTCCTAATCCGCGGGCGAACGCCCGCCGAATTCTGAGCCCGCGCAAGCGGGTAAAAGATGAAAGACAGGGGTAAGCCCGCGCAGCGGGCGCAGCCCCTGTTATGCACAAAAATATTATGGAGCCC
>JAFNWZ010000420.1 GCA_017379255.1 Akkermansia sp.
AAAGTCTATTTTCTGGATGTGGGCCTTTTATCTGCCGCCAGCAGACTGGAAGCCGGTACACTTCTGGATGACAACGAAATCTTCGGTGAGTTCAAGGGAGCCCTCGCAGAACAATTCGTACAGCAGGAATTACGCACCACCTGTGAGCTTTCGCCCTGCTATTGGGCCAGCGAGGAGAAAAACGCCAAAGCAGAGATTGATTTCCTCTGCACTCTCAAAGGAAACATCATCCCCATTGAAGTCAAAAGCGGAAACCGTATACGTGCCCGCAGCCTGCTTGTCTACTGCCAGCGCTTCCAGCCGCGCCACGCCGTCCGCACATCCTTGCGCCCCTACTCAGAAAGCCTTATCCACTTCAAGGCGCCGCTGCATCCGCACACTGACTGCACGCTCACGGAATTACCCCTGTACGCCATCTCTCTGCTCCCTGCCATCCTGACTACCCCATAACCCGCCCCTGCCAAAGCAAAGGCACCCTTGGCAACTCTGAAATTCACCGGAATGAGCGTTATAACAAACTAAAAACCAGCGCCGGGCAGAAACAAGTTCCACCCGGCGCAGCACAGAGAGACGAGGTTTGAGATTTTTTAAATCTGAGCCAGGGCCTGCTTGAGGTCATCAATGATGTCCTCGGCATCCTCAATACCCACAGAGAAGCGGATGAGGTCGGGCTTCACGCCGGCTTCCTCCAGCTGCTGGTCGGTAAGCTGGCGGTGGGTGTGGCTAGCGGGGTGCAGCACGCAGGTGCGCGCATCGGCCACATGGGTCACGATGGAGCAGAGCTTCAGGCTGTCGATGAACTTGATGGCGCGCTCGCGGCCACCCTTGATACCGAATGTCACCACGCCGCAGGTGCGTCCGCCGTCGAACTGCTTCTGGGCCAGAGCATAGTACTTGTTATCCGGCAGGCCGGCGTAGTTAATCCAGGCCACATCTTCCTGCGTGGAAAGGAACTCGGCCACCTTCTGGGCGTTCTCGCAGTGCCGCGGCACGCGCAGATGCAGGGTTTCCAGCCCCAGGTTGAGCAGGAAGGCGTTAAAGGGGGACGGAATGGAGCCCAGGTCGCGCATGAGGGTGACGGTGCACTTGGTGATGTAGGCGCCGGCGCCGAAAGCCTCGGTATACACCAGGCCGTGGTAGGAATCATCGGGCTTGGTGAGGCCGGGGAACTTATCGGCATGGGCGGCCCAGTCAAACTTGCCGCTGTCAACCACCACACCGCCCACCTGGGTGGCGTGACCATCCATGTACTTGGTGGTGGAGTGCATCACGATATCTGCCCCGTGTTCGAAGGGGCGGCAGTTCATGGGCGTGGCAAAGGTGTTGTCCACAATCAACGGCACACCGTTCTTGTGAGCGATGCGGGCCATCTTCTCAATGTCCAGCACCTGCAGGGATGGGTTGGAAATCGTCTCGCCGAACACGCACTTGGTATTGGGGCGGAAAGCTTTCTGAATCTCCTCTTCCGGGGCATCCTGATCCACAAAGGTGCAGTCAATGCCGAACTTCTTGAAGGTCACGGCAAAGAGGTTATACGTGCCGCCATACAGCGCGCTGGTGCACACAAAGTGATCGCCTGCCTCGCAGATGTTGAACACGGAATAGAACGATGCCGCCTGGCCGGATGAGGTCAGAATGGCAGCCACGCCGCCTTCCAGCTCGGCAATCTTCTTGGCCACACACTCATTGGTGGGGTTCTGCAGGCGGGTGTAGAAGAATCCAGCCTCCTCCAGATCGAACAGGCGGGCCATCTGGTCGCTCGTTTCGTATTTGAAAGTAGTGGACTGGTAGATGGGAACGACGCGGGGCTCTCCCTTGCCGGGATTCCAGCCGCTCTGTACGCATATGGTGGATGTTTTCATAACTTGCCTGTTCCTATATCACATGATGCCCGGCAATTCAAGCCAGTAAATGCATATTGACACAAATTCTACCAAATAAGTATGCAATTTGCAATTTTCCCATATTCTCTTTGCGGAACTGCTTTTTAGGATTGACTCCTAGAAGGGTAAAGGGTAGAGTATTTGCGTGGCAATGAAACACAAGACATTTTTTAAGACTCTTTCTCTGGCATTGCTTGCGCCGCTGTGCCTTGGGGCGCTGTATGCAGAAGACGATGCAGCGCCCGAGAAGGCATCTGCCAAGACCTCAAAGAAAGCCAGATCCGGCAAGGGAGACAAGGCATCCAAGGCAGAAGAGGAAGATACCAATTACATTTCAACCAGTATACCCGGCTGGGGCAATCCCGAGGCGGCGCAGCGCTCGCTTCATGCGGCCATTATGCGTGGCTTGAAAGGAACTGACCCGGAGCAGGTGGTAAAGTTTGTTGAAAGCCCGAAAAACAGGCTGCTGGTAGCGCAGTACATGCTGGCGCAGTACGATAAGATGACCCCGCCGGAAATGGCCCAGCAGGGGCGCAAGAAGGTCATGGATACCCTCTCGCGCCTGCCGGACGAAATCGAGGCGGACAACAAGAAGATGCGTACCCTGCGTGGCAAGGAGCGCACCGCCTTCATGGCTGCGCTCAAAGCCAAGAAGGAACTGCTCAAGAAACTGCAGGGCGAAATCAAGAATATGCCCTGGTCACTCAAGGAGCTCAACTCCCACCGAGATGGCCGTGTAGCTCTTAAACAGGTGACGGGTAACCTGGAATGGATGGAAAACATCTGTTTCTCCGGTCCTTGTGTGGCGCCGGGGCGCGCTCTGCACATCATTGCAGCCATTGCAAAAAAACACCCGGATGTATACAAAGACAAGGTGATGCGAGATATTGCCACCGCCGTCGGCCTTGAATTTGCCCGATACAACTGGGACTTTGAAAAAGCCCTCATCCGCGCCGATTACTATATCGAACATTGGAAAGAGGGGCGCTTGAATACCCTGTTTGATACACTGCCGATGTATCTGCGCCGCATTGTCTGCGGTTGCAAGGGTGACCATATTGCCGGTGAACGCACAAGTCTGGAATGGGCATTGGATAACGTGCACGTATCCGCAGAGCGCTACATGGGAGCTCCGCACCGCAACGGCTACCGCCTGTTCAACCTGTATGGCGATAGTATCCACGGCAGCGATTACTACAGGCCGTGGGATCATGTATACGGAGATAATTTCTTCGCCAAATCGCTCTATGTAGGTTGCGTGTGCGGCGGCATCTCCCACTTCGGCGCTTTCTCAGCCGTGGCCAACGGCGTGCCGGCACTGACTTGCGGCGAGCCGGGGCACTGCGCTTATGTCCTCTGGAACAATGGAGTATGGATGCCTGGCAATACCGTGAGCTGGGAGCGCGGCTTGCACTGGCAGCCTGTGCTCAACATGTGGAGTGCGTTCTCCTCGTTGCATCTGGGGTCTGAGCTTTACACCAAGCTCGATAAAGACACCCACGCATCCAATGTCTACCGCGTGTTGGCGCACCACGCAGCCGCTACCCGCAAAGACAAGCAGGCTCTCGCCTTCTTCAAGGATTCCACCAGTGCCCAGCCCATTAACATTCCCGCATGGCAGGAATATAACAACTACCTGAGCCAGTACAAGGGAGAAGACATGAAGCTGCTTAGCGAAATGCAGGACAGCCTGTGTTATACAGTGGCACCGCGTTACCCTGAGGTGGTTTCTGAATTCCTGGCATCCTGGGTATACCCCAAGATGATGAATGCCAGAGTACCGGCCAAGGAACTCCTGACCCGTTTCCATGTATTCTGGAACAACGTGGACAAAATGGGACCGGAGCGTTGGCGTATAGAGAAGTTCGGACGCCGGCAGATTGAGTTGCTGGCCTATCAGCCGCCGCCTGATGGCAAGGAAATTCCGCCGCCAGATCCGGTACGTGCGATGCCCGTTTTCAAACTGATGATGAACAATCTGGCTGCCAAGGCTGATTACCTGCCCGTCATGATGGGCTGGGGCGAAGAAATGAGCAAGGGCCTGGGTGGCAGTTACGCCACTGAACTTGCCACCATGAGCAAGGAAATCGCCAAAACCGGCATCGGCGCCATGGGCGGCAGCGGCAACCGTGACGCCACCGGCACCATGATACTTGCTGCCGCAAAATCCCGCGATATTGCTACATTCCAGCGCCTGGGCTCGAACGCAGCCAGCTCTGCAGACACAGTCAACATGCCTGAGTTTGAGCATCTGCCAGGAAAGTGGCTTTCGGAAGATGGGCTGCTCATCACCAGCTCGACCTGCAACCATGACTCCCCCGTGTCGCACTGGGGCGTGCTGCGAACATCCGGTGGTCGTTTCCACACGGGCAAGGATACCGATGCCTGGGCCACGGTGATGCTGCCCAAGCCCAGCTACGTCAACGGCGTCATTATCGTGACACCCGGCAGCAACCACCAGCGCCTCAACAATATGGTTGTGCAGGTGTCCAACGATGGCCAGAGCTGGCAGAATGCCAGTAAGAATTTAGGCGAATGTACGCAGCAGGTCATCAGAGTGGAGTTCCCGGAAATGGGTGCCCGGTATGTGCGCATCCTGCGCAAGGGCGGCCCGGATTTCTTCCACCTTTATGGTATCTACTGCTACGGTCGCGATGGTGCATAACCCAAGTTTTTCCCTCTACGAGATATGAAGAAAACACTTTTCATGATGATGTCGGCAGCCTGCCTGCTGACGCCTCTGCCCGGAGTTGCCGCCACTGTATACGAAAACTATGCCGAGGCAGCAAAAAATGCTACCGATGACGGCTATATGCTGGTGGTATATGCCAAAGGCTGGGACCGTTTCAGTGAGCCATTCTGCAAGAAAATCATCGCAGCGCCTGAGATTCAGGAAGCAGCCGGCAAAGCCGGGCTGATTCTCGCACCGTTCTACCAATATGCCAATGGCGAGGACAAAACAGCCCAGGCAGCCGTGTGGGGCGACCTCCGGGAGCCCAATTCTGCCTCGATGGAAACCTATCCCTGCATTCTCATGTATGATAAGCATGGTTTCCTGTACGGCCGCGTACAGGGAACCAGCTTCATCAAGGGAACCATGGCTGAAATTGCCGCTGAGGTAAAGGCGAAACTGGAGGCCAAGCACAAGCAGGAAGAGATTATGAGCAAGGCAGAAGCCGCCTCCGGGGTCGAAAAAGCCAGATTGATTGCGGATGCATGCGCAGTTGAGGGCATTGAGCGCCCCAGTGGCTACCGTGATATGGTGAAAGCCGCGGACCCGGGCGATGAGTCCGGCATGTGGCGCCGCCTGAACTTTGACTACTACGGTTTTTCCCAGGCATACTGCGCCAGTGCAAAGGATGGCGGCAAGGAGCTGGGGACTGAGGGTACCATCAGGGCCATGCAGGAACTGCTCAAAGACCCCGCCTACACCGCAGAGCAGAAACAGGCCATACACGCCGTTATCATCGGCACTCTGCGCCGCAGCGGTGCTTCTACCATCCAGCTGAAGAACGCTGTCATGGAGATGAAGAAACTGGCACCGGATTCGCACCTGGGTATTTCAGCAGACCAGTACATCAAGCTCTACGCCTTCGGAAACAGCAAGAAATAAGCTTTACCACCAACCCTGGTATCTTTCTCATACCCCGGTCTGCAACATAGACCGGGGTATATTTATTCCGGCCTTTTACTTCGTCATGGCCACAGCGCGCAGGAATGCCGGGCAGAAACGCCGCAACAGGAAGAACAGCCCGCTGCATATCGCCAGAATCAGCAACGGCATATACAGGCACTGGGTCTTCGTGAACGCACCGCCATACGAACCGGTATACACAAGCCGCAGCGCGTGCAGCACAATGTAGTGCGTCACATAAATGAAGAACGCCGCCGGAGCCAGCGCCACGACAGCGCGGGTAAAGCGCGGCAGATACTGCTCACAGAGCGCACCGATGCCCATGGTGCAGCTCACCCCCAGCAGCACCAGCGCACTGCTCTGCACGGGCGGGTAAAAGCCGAACAGGTACACCAGCGGCAGCAGAATAAGGGCAGCCAGCACCGGAGCCCAGGCATAACTGCGCACAAAGACCGTAAAACGCTCAAAATCGGTATAACGGCGCACCCACAGCCCCAGGGAATAGAAGCCCAGCGCCAGCACGCTCTCATACAGGCGGAACGGCAGCCAGCCCACCTTCCAGGATTTGTGGCTGGCAGCAGTTTCGGCATCGCGCGCGCAGAGCACATCGCTCCCGGCAAAGCAGAGCAGCACCAGCACCAGCAGCACCTTGCCCGGCAGCCGCTGCAGCAGCGGGCTGAACAAGGCCAGCAGAATCAGCGTGCGGAGAAACCACAGCGGCACATTGTCAAAATCCCAGTAGCACCAATTGATGAGGCCCATTTCGCGGGGAACAAGCTCCCAGCTGAACCAGGAGAAATCCCCGACCAGGGTCTGCCCCCAGTGCATCATGGGCTGCAGCAGCAGAATGGAGGCCACGGCTGTCCAGAACACAAAGGGAACAAGCAGGGTGCGGGCGCGCTTCCAGTCCAGCCACTGCCCGGCCTGCGCCTTGTGGGTGAAATACCCCGCAGCCAGAAAGAAAAAGAAAATCAGGCTGCGGTAATTGAACAGGTCAATAATGTAGTTGAAGCTGCCATAGGGGCGGTCCACATGGCGCAACACCACGAAGAATGCCGTCCACACGCGGCAGAAATCAATCCATTGAATGCGTGCAGACGGCATATACTTTTCTGAGGTTATCGCCTATCAGGACTGGGAAGCCGAGTCATCATCATCGTCCATGGCCTCCAGCGCGCGGCGCATGCGGCGCGTCAGGAAGGGGCGCACCACCAGACCATAGCCCAGGTAGCACACAAACACAAAGGCGGGTGCAATCCACGGGAAGAAGATGAAGGCGCAGATGACCACCACCGCCATGAGGATAGCCATGGCCGTGCCGCGCTTCTCAAAGTTCACATGCTTGAAGCTGGGGTAAATGACGCGGCTCATCATCAGGATGGCCACCACGGCCATAACCGCAGCCATCACATACTGCCACACCGGGGGAATGATGAGGTTGCGGTTGGAGGTCACATCAATCACCAGGTACATGGTGCTCACCACTGCACCGGCAGCCATGGGCACCGGCAGCCCCACAAAGTCCATGCTCTGGTTGGGCTTCTTAGGAGCCGCCGCCATGCAGTTGAAACGGGCCAGACGCAGCGCCGCGCACAGCAGGTACAGCACCGCAATGGCCCAGCCCAGGTAGGGCACTTCCAGATTGAACAGCACGGCCTGAGCCAGCAGCATGGCAGGAGCAATACCGAAGGACACCACGTCAGCAATGGAGTCGAACTCACGGCCGAAGGGACCATCGCTCTTGCACATGCGGGCCACGCGGCCATCCAGCAGGTCGAAAATACAGGCGGCAAAGATGAGGTAGGTGGCATTCTGGTAATGCACAAATGCCTCTTCTGTGCCGGACGGGAACTTCATACCCTCAAAAATGGTGAGGATGGCGAAGAAACCGCACAGCAGGTTACCGGCTGTCAGCAGGTTCGGCAGCACGGGAATCTTGGGTTCATCCGGGTATACCGGGGGCTGGGGAGTAGACATGGGATTGAGTTTCTATTGGTTGGTTGTAAG
>JAFNWZ010000421.1 GCA_017379255.1 Akkermansia sp.
CAATGCAGTGATAATTTTCCCTGTCATGATGCGGTTTATGGCGGCTTGCAGGCTTGCGCAGAGGGGGGGGCGGAGCATAAAATGGAGAGCGATGATTCGGTTCTCTCTATTCGGGGTGCAGGTATGCATCCATCCTACGCTGTGGCTGACACTGTCATTTCTGGGCGGTGCGTTCATGATTTCCAGTGTGGTAGAGCTTTTCAGTGTGTTGCTTTTCATTCTGGCCGCTTTTGTGGTGCTGCTTGCGCACGAAATGGGGCATGCCCTGGTGGGGCGGAAGCTGGGCGGCGGCCAGCCATGCGTGTATCTGGCCTGGCTTGGTGGCGATTGTACGAATGAAACGGCCCGGCTCACCCGCATGCAAGGAGTGGCCATGACGGCCAGCGGTCCGCTGTCATCCGCTCTGGCAGGTGTGTTGTCCTTTGTGCTGCTGGGGGTGTATATGGGAGATTTTGGGAGAGCCGCTGCCTATGCCGTTCAATTTGTACAGGGGTATATGCCGGCGGAGGCGGTGCTGTCGTATCCGCCGCTGGCGATGTTCCTGTTCTTTTTTCTCATTGAGGTGAGCTGCTGGTGGACTCTTCTGAACCTGCTGCCGGTTTTTCCGCTGGATGGCGGGCAGATTATGCAGGGCCTCATGAAATCGCCCAGCCGTGTGCACAGCATCAGCCTGGTGACAGCTGTGGCAGTAGCCGGCTTTTCGGTGGTTGCGCATCTGTGGTTGCTCTGCATTTTCATGGTGCTGCTCGCGGTGCTGAATCACAAATTACGCCAGGAAACCCACCTCGGATAAACTGATTTTCATTGACTTTTTAACCATAATTCATAAAATCCCCGCCATGGCACAACAGAACGCTATCACGCCCACGCGCGCACAGGACTTCCCCGAGTGGTATCAGCAAGTAATCAAGGCAGCCGACCTCGCCGAGAATTCCGAGGTGCGTGGCTGTATGGTCATCAAGCCCTGGGGTTACGCTATCTGGGAACTCATTCAGCAGCAGCTTGACGCTGATTTCAAGCGCACCGGTCACACCAATGCCTATTTCCCCATGCTCATCCCTGTTTCCTACCTGGAGAAGGAAGCAGAGCATGCAGAAGGCTTTGCCACGGAATGCGCCGTGGTGACCCACCACCGCCTGGAGGCCGTGAAAGACCCCGAAACCGGCAAGACACGCATGATTCCTTCCGGCGAGCTGACGGACAAATATGTGATTCGCCCCACTTCCGAGACGGTGATTGGTGCCGCTTTCTCCCGCTGGCTGGAGTCCTACCGCGAGCTGCCCATCAAGGTGAACCAGTGGTGCAACGTGATGCGCTGGGAGATGCGTCCCCGCATTTTCCTGCGCACGGCAGAGTTCCTGTGGCAGGAGGGGCACACGGCTCACGAGACCCGCGAGGAGGCCGAGGAGGAAACCGCACTCATGCACAAGGTGTACGAGGAATTCCAGCGCGATGTGCTGGCGGTGGATGTGATTCCCGGCGAAAAGACCGAGCACGAACGCTTCCCCGGTGCTGTGCGCACCTTCACGGTAGAGGCTATGGTGCAGGACCGCAAGGCTATTCAGGCCGGTACTTCCCACTTCCTGGGGCAGAACTTCGCCAAGGCTCAGAACATTTCCTTCGCCGGCCGCAACAACGAGCGCCAGTATGCCTGGACCACCTCCTGGGGTGTTTCCACCCGCATGATTGGCACGCTGATTATGGCCCACTCTGATGACGACGGTCTGGTTTGCCCGCCCCGCGTGGCCCCGAAGCAGATTGTCATCATTCCCGTTACCCCCAAGGCCGACACCAAGGAGGCTATTCTGGCGCACTGTCAGGAGCTGGCAGACAAGCTCAGCGCCATGAGCTTCCACGGCATGCCGTTGCGTGTGCAGGTTGATACACGCGACCTCAACGGCGGCACCAAGAAATGGGAATGGGTGAAGAAGGGTGTGCCTGTGCGCATTGAGATTGGCCCGCGCGACCTGGAGAAGGGCTCTGTATGCCTCTGCCGCCGTGACCAGCCCACCAACGAAAAGAGCTTCATTTCCGAAAGCGAGTTCGTGGAGAACGCCGTGAGTCTGCTGGAGGACATCCAGAACACGCTTCTTATGCGCCAGCGTGCCTTCCGGGACGCCCACATCCGCCCGTGCTCCAGCCTGGAGGAACTCAAGGAAAACTTCAACGGCGAGGGCGATGCCGACTGGCTGCTCTGCCCCTGGGACGGCACCCCCGAGGAGGAAGAAACGCTGGCCAAGAGCCTGCGCATTTCCATCCGCTGCGTGCCGCAGGGTGAGATGGGGTGCGCTGCCGAGGCTGCACCGTGTATCCTGACCGGTCGCCCCACCACTCGCCGCGTGCTCTGGGCCCGCGCTTATTGATACGCGCTAATTCTTTCATGATGGAAAAACCCCCGGGCTGGATATCAGCCCGGGGGTTTTTGTGTGATGGGGGATTAAATCAGCTCTGATTTCGCAACCGGCTAACGAGCGCCGGCATGCTGGTCAGGATGCCCACAATGGCGCATAGCGCAACCGCCCAGTCGCCCAGCAGGGCGTAGAGGGTGTAACTGGCGTTCTTATCTACCGGGAGCACGGCGTAGCTGTGGCCGGGCAGGTGGGGGGAACCATCCGCTTTTTGCAGAATGTCGATGAATGCACCATTGGGTGCAATGGCGCAGGTGTAGCCCATGTTGGCTGCGCGCACCATGGGGCGGCGCAGCTCAATGCAGCGGAAAGCGGCATTGCGGGCCTGCTGCTCGCCGCAGCAGGAATCGCGGAACCAGCCATCGTTGGAAATGTTGACGATGACCTGCGGGCCTTTGCGCACATATTTGGTGAGCAGGCGACCCACGGTATCCTCATAGCAGATGGCGGGGATAACGCCGATTGTTTCGCCTGTACCCGGCATGGCTACGGGAATGGGCTCATCACCCGTGCCGGGGCGGATGCCTTCGCCCACCTGGGTGCCGGTCAGTTCACTGTAAATCTGGCCAATCCACTCTATTTCCTCTGCAAAAGGGATGTATTCGCCAAAAGGCATGAGGTGCTGCTTGGAGGTGGTGGTGATGGAATCGAACCCGCCCGGAATGATGGCCATGGAGTTGAACATACCGCGCGGCGCGTATGCCCCGGGTTTGTCAGTGGGTGCGCAGCGGTTCTGATCCACCCCGGTGAAGAGCACAAAATCCTGTCCGCCCATTTCTCGCACCTGCTGGCGCACCAGCGGCAACCCTTCGTCTCCGAAAAATATCTGCGTGGTGCAGTAGTCGGGGAGGAGTGTATTTGTTTCTGTGTTGAGGAAGATGGGGCAGCCCATGGCGCTTTCCGGCCAGATGACCCAGAGCGGCAGCTGCTGGGTGAGTGCCACCTCCGGGTTTTCCATGGCTTTTTGGATGGTGGCCTGCTGCACATCGTTGAACGCCTGGCGCGTGGTGCGCAGCAATTCGCCGTACAGCCCCGGCTGTCTGCTGCCGCCTTCGATGCGCTCCACCTGGTCGAGGTTCAGCTGTACGCCCATGACAGGCAGCTGCAGCACGGAATCCCGCTTGAACATGGTCAGCGGGGAATACTTCTTGGAAAGTGCCAGGCCACCGGCAAACATGGCAAAAAGGATAACCACCACGCCGTAGAAATCCCACGGGCGGCACCCCTTGCCGATGGTGCGGTATTGCAGCCAGGTGCGGCGGCTGGCTCCCCAGAGAATGATGGCGGCGGCCGTGGGGAAGAAGGAGAGCGCGGCTGTGCCGATGAATTCGGCCCATTGCACAAGTGAAAGCCCGTTGTAAAGAGCCATGCCCATGCTGTTCCAGCTGAAGCCCAGGGTGCCGTTGGCCCGCAACCATTCGATGCAGACCCACATGGCACCACCGCCTATGGCGCAGCGTACTGTGCTGCGCAAATCTGCGGATGTCCATTCGCTCCATGCCTGTTCTTTGCGGAGGGGTTTCATCCCCGCGGTGTCGGGCACGGGGGCCAGACGCGGCCGCAGCAAGGTGTTGACCAACCCGGCCCAGAGCCCGACCAGACAGGCGTAAAATGCCATGAGCGGCATAAAGGCAATGCCAAGGAACACGGGCAGGGGAATGCGGAATACATAGCCCACATTGTGAATCCACCAGAAGCTAACGCAGTACCACCCCATACCGTAGAGCCAGCCATAGCCGGCACCGCGCCAGAACCCGGCGCGGCCGTTCCAGAGCACGCAAAGCAGGGGAATAAGCCCGACCCACACCAGGTTGCCCAGGTCATAGGGCGGGAATGCCAGCGCCATGAACGAGCCACCCAGGATACTGACCAGGATGCGCACGAGTCGCCCGCTCCAACGCGGGGTGTTGGTATCAGAGGTCATGGGGGAGAATGCTCAGACGTCCCAGGTCTTCAGATTTTGCGCCATCCGGGTGGCATGTTACCTGGATGGACCAGTATTTCTCTTTCTCATTGACCTGGTGCAGCTTGTACAAATCCGGCGTTTTGAATCCATCTTCCAGGCGGATGCGAGCTTCCTTTTCTGTCACCTGCAGGCTGTTGCCGTGCGTGGGCTGGAACTGGCCGTTGCTGTAGTTAATGCGGACCCGGTCGCCCATCTGGGTTCCATTGGTATCAAACATGCGAACCGTGATATATCCCGTGCCGCTTGCTTCGGAGAGCACCAGGCGGCAGGAGGGGTAGCTGTATGCGCGCAGTTCCATGCGGGCATCGCCCTGGGAACTTTTCCAGGAAGCCTCTGCCTCGTTGATGCGAACCCCCGCTGCTTCCCACGGCAGTTTCGTATATGCGTTGCGCCATTCTGCCTGGGGGGCTTTGTCGATGATGCTCCAGAAGCATATTGCCCCTGCCAGGAGTATGAGCAGGGCAATGCATCCCCATACCATGTCTTTTCTTCTCTTTGCTAACACTTTTGTATCCTTCTGGTCTTGCATGACCTTATTTTGGACTTAAAAATGCCGCGTTGCAACAAAAAAGGATTGCATTCTGGGAAAAATAGGTCATAAATAGACGTAGTTATCAACCCCACATACACGACAATGGCCGATATCGACGATAAGACTGAGAAGAATGTACCTGGCAAGTTCTATGTTGACTGCAACTGCATCGACTGCGACCTGTGCCGCGAAACCGCTCCTGATTTCTTTGGCCGCGATGACGACGAGGGTCTTTCCTTCGTTTGCAAGCAGCCTGTGACTGATGAGGAGATTGCTCTCTGCACCGAGGCTATGGAAGGTTGCCCCGTGCAGGCCATCGGTGACGACGGTGAGTAAAGCTCCATCGCTTCATTTATCTTCTGGGGCAGTCCGGGTTACCGGGCTGCCCGCTTTTTCCCCATGGCTGGAGCCCGAAAGAAAAAAGATACGCCGGAGGTATCTCTGACAGCACCTCTGCCGGGGCGCAAACCCCGCAAGCGTTTCTATATGCAGAAAATGCCGGATGGCGTGGGCGAACGAGCCGTGCGTGCCGCCAGCCTGCGCAGCGGTGCCCGGGAGCAGACCGTAGCGGATTTCTTTGGCACTGGCAGTGCCCTGCCTGTCTCGGCGAACCAGCGCAGCATGGAATCACTGCTTGGAGAGTTGCTCAGTGAACTGGATTTGCAGGAGGAATCCCTTGCTCCGGAACTCCTGGCTGATGCCTGGCTGCAGGCTGTTGGTGCGGCGCTGGCCTCTGTTTCCAGACTGGCAGGGGTGGCGCGTGGACGCGCCCGCATTAGTGTGAGCCATCCCTCGGTGCGCTACGAGATTACCCGCCTGAAGCCGCAGATTATCCGTGCTCTGAATAAAACGCTGGGCATGGGCAGCGTGAAGAGCCTGAGTATTTCAGGATGTTGATGAACAAGCCTCATACCCAACGGGTATGAGGCTTGTTGTTGGTAAGCAGGGGAACAGGGTTAACCCTGTGCGCAATGCAGCATGTTTTCTGCCATGCTGTTTCCCATGGCTGCGGCGTGCTTCAGAGCGGTCAGCGCTTTGTCGGTATCCTTTTCCATGAGGCGGCCCTCGATGAGGCACATGGCCAGCACAAAAAGTGCAACATGGTCACCGTTCTGCGCGGCTGATTCCAGGGAAATGAGATCCTGGTGGGTTTTCAGCTGGGCAAAATAGACGCGGGCAAGCTGGTTCTGCGCTTCGGCGTGGCCGGCAAAGGCGGCGTTGCGGAGATGCGCGGCACCTTCGGCCGCATTGCCGCTTTTGAATGCCGCCGCACCGGCTTCGTATTCCTGCTGGGGGGTGGAAGTCATGGATTATTTGAGGTTCGGGTCAACCGTGGGACCAGCGGGAGCGGTGTGCTTGACCTGTACGGAGTAGATTTCACCGTTGAAGCTGCTGCCCAGCATTTCCAGCGGCAGCACAAAGGTGTTGATGAGCCCCTCCGGCTTGCGGTGGAAGCGGGTGAGCGTGCATTGCCCCGCCGGCTGGCCGTTGATGAGCAGCTGGGTGCTGCCCGGCTTGCCGATGAGCTGAAGCTTCACCTTCTCACCCACGGGCAGTTTGTAATTGAAGGAGAATTCCATGCTGTCATTGCGGCGGAAACCAACGGTGCCATCGCTCAGCGCGGCGCAGAATACGCCGGAGTCGCCCTTGAGCAGTACTTGTTCCTCGCCTGGAACGGGGGCTTCCTTGAGCATGAGCTCCATGGTCATCTCATAGTCCGGCCCCATGGACGGTTTGCCAATCTCATAGGGCAGGGCGTCGGGCTGGCACTCGAAGGTGGCGCCGTTCTCCCAGAGCGAATAGGGGTTAAGCCCAGGAATTCTGTTGATGGTAGCCAGCTGTGCCTGGTGTTCATCGTAGCTGCGGGTGCAGGTGTCGCTGCCCCACATCTTGCCGGCCAGCACATCCACCGAGCCGCTGAACATGTGCCAGATGTCGTAGTCACCGTAGCCAGCATAGAGCTGGTCAATCATGTCATTCCAGATGGCAAAGGCTGCACCCAGAAGCTGCGGATGACCGCTGGGAACGACCTCACCGGCAATGTTGTTCACCTTCCAATGCTCGTGCACCCAGCGGTGGCGGGCATCCATGCGGTAATAGTTGGCAAAGGGCACAATGTAGAGCGCGCCGTCATTCGTGTTAATGACATCGTACCCCTGGTTGATGGAATCCCATGCCTTGGCCCAGCCGCCGTTCCAGAGGTTCATCTGCACGCCTTTGCAGCCTTCATGCCCTTTTCGGACAGGCCGGACCACTCCCAGTTACCATTGAAGTAGAACAGAGCTTCGCCGTTAGCGAACTCA
>JAFNWZ010000422.1 GCA_017379255.1 Akkermansia sp.
GAACCCGGCACCCTGACCACCGAGACCTGCGATTCCTACCGCATGTTCTACGATGGCCCGCTGAACATCCCCGGTGCAGATGCTCCTGATTTCAAAAAGAAACTGTACGATGCCACCGGCACTGGTTTCTTCTTTGAGCTCTACGGCGCACACTGGGACATCGACCACCAGAGCGGCACTTACGAATCCACCTGCAACCTCGCCCTGCTCTTCACCCAGGTAGACCAGCGCCTCATCCGCGATGATGTGAACGGCGGCACCTGGCTGAGCGTATCCGGCTGCGGTTCCTGGGGGCTCGACCATGACTCCGCCAAGCAGGACCTGTTCTACGACGGCGGCTTAGGCATCGGCACCGGCCAGCACACTGACTCCGTGGGCCCTGCCGGCTACTACATCCTCAACGCCACCCTGCGCCAGTACTTCAACAACAAGCGCACCTGCCTGAATGCCGGTGTCATCTGGATGAGCCTGTACTTCGACCGCATCGGCCACGCCCGCTTCGTGAACGACGCTTTCGAAAAATCCCCCGTGCTTCCCATGTACTACGGCACCCCCGGTGCTGTGCTCCAGCACGAGATTGACCCCAACAACTTCGTAACCGCAGCCGTCATCGGCACGGGTCTGGGGCTGGGCGACAACCCCTTCAACCTGGACAACACCAGCGGCTGGGCCGTGGTCACCGAATACGGACACCACTTTGCCGAAGGCAAGGGCACCTGGCGCGTAGCCCCCTTCTTCTGCAGCATGGATACCCCCGGCTACTCCGGCGGCAACGAAGACCACAATTCTGCCGGTATCATGACCGGAGTGGAATACAACGTGTCTGACCGCGTGAAGGTGTACGCCCGCCTCGCCTGCGCCAGCAGCGAGCACCAGCGCGCCCGCAAGGAAGCCATGGTCGGCACCACGCTGCGCCTCGTTCCCAGCCGTCCGCAGGACTACTTCGGCGCCTGCTTCGGCGTGTACAAATGCGCCAACACGGCCAGCGATCCGCTGGTGAATGCCTACGAGAAGGTCATGGAGTTCACCTACCACTACGAACTTAACAAGTACGTATCCATTGCGCCCTTCTACCAGCTCTACATTGACCCCGCCTACCGCAATGTGAGCACCGTGAGCGCTACCGGTATCCAGGCTTACCTGGCATTCTGATAACAAACATACACCCATTCTGACTTCCAGCGGCGCAGCTTCCCACCAGGAGGCTGCGCCGCCTGCTCATCCCTGCCCAGTGGATTTTGAATAACAAGGCAAGGCCCCCCCTTCTAACTCCCCATATCCATTCGTTTACCAACGAAGCAGCCAAAGAGACGCATCATTATCCCGAGTGTCGGTATAGGAATTGCGCAAAGAGTCGTTTTTTTGTTGCATGACGCTCTTTCTTTGAGCAATTTCGCTCTCAGCAAGTTGTACCGGAACATCCCGCACAATCCTTCAGAAGAGCATTATGCATTATGGCACAATATCTAACAAGAATTCTGACTAAATTTTCAGAATTTTTATTTTAACTACAAAATGTTAAAAAACTTACACATACAGCATTTAATCTGTACATCGCACTCAAAATGCGATATAATCCGCGCCGGAGACATGGTGCCTACAAGTCAGATAGATATCAGCTAACTATGGAATGGTGCAAGAATTCCTCCGATTAGCTGAGATA
>JAFNWZ010000039.1 GCA_017379255.1 Akkermansia sp.
GGTATCAGCAGTTATGAGCACCTGCGCACGTTTGCCTACACACTGGCAGACCGGTTGGCCTGCAGGGCTGGTTTGTTTGATATGAACCGTGTACGCATCTGTACCCCCGATGCGTACGAATCACTTTGCCGCTTGTACTACACCGGGCTGGGGGTATTCTGCATCACGTCGCATCTGGGGTGTTTTGATATGCTGCGCGTGTTGTTCGACTGCACGCGTGAAGGAATGAATGGCGAGATGCATGTGTTCATGGACACTGCGGCTACGCAGGCATTTGCACAGCAGCAGCGGCGCTATGGCAAATCCATGCTGGATACTTATGTGCACCCGGTGCAGGAGCTGGGGCCGGTGCTTTCCATGCAGATGATGGAAAAGCTGGAGCAGGGCGCTATGCTGATTATGGCAGGCGACCGCGTGTGGCGAGATGAGGAATCGGCCAACTACCGGCTTCCGTTTCTCGGTGCGGATGCCTGTTTCCCCAAGGGCTGTTTCCGTTGGGCTGCTGCACTGGGCTGCCCGGTATATACCTTCTGCCTGGTGGAGAACGGCGGTGGGTATGATTTGCATGTTGAATGCCTGTCCTCCACCGGGGAGATGAAGGCAACATCCATGGTCAGTCATTTTGCTGCTCATCTGGAGCAGCTGTGTTGCCGTTATCCCGCTAACTGGTTTAATTTTTGCAATTTCTGGAAATGAAAACGCTTCTTATTTTCCTGGTTTCCTGTGTGGGCATGGTTGCTGCTTCCATGCCGGAATTCCCGGTAAACCGGGTGAACAATTATCCCGGGTTGAAAGCCTGGTTCAAGGAGGCTGCCCATACCGTTGCTGCGTTTGAGATGGAACGTACGATGCCCTCCGGCCGTGTATTGAAAAGCCGCGGAACTTTTGAATTCCGCCGTGGCGAGGGAATGATGTGGCGCACCGAGCATCCCGTGCGGAATGCCATGGTTATTACTCCGGAAACGCTGCTGGTGTACGATGCACGCGGGCGCGAATTGCGCCGCAACAGCCTCAAAGGGGCTGCGGCTGCTCGTTATACGGGCTTGTTCATGAATGAAATGAAGCCGGAGGATATGAAGCAGCTTGAACGCGCTTTTACGATAACCAGCAGGGCTGATACGCAGGCCGCTTGTCTGGTTGTGGGTATGAAGGCCCGGCATGCCTCGAATGATTTGCGTTGGTTACTTTTCGTGGTGCGGCGCGGTATGCTGGAGCATGTTTATTATGAATCCGCCAGACAGGGGATGACGCATGTGATTTTCAGCAAGGTCCGTCTTTCTGAAAAGCTGCCCACAGAACCTTTTGCTGTCACAAAGTGATGAATCCAGGTACTGTACGAAACATGCTCCTGCGGGGGCTCGCCTGTGTCTTGTTGCTGGCGGCCGTCGTCGTTCTGGTACTGCGTGGAGTGCCGGTTCATACCAGTTTATATGATTTATTGCCATCTGGCGGCGGGGCGGCTACCCAGAGCCTTGACCGCATGGCCCGGGCCAGCAGCCGCCAGGTGAATGTGCTCATCAAGGGGGATTCTGAGCAGAATGCTCTGGCTCAGGCACAGCGGATTCTTGAAAAACTGCCTTCTGGGGTAACCCCGCTGACGAATCAGAATATGCTGGCGAAGGTGGCGGAATCGCTGCATCCATACCGGTTCCAGCTTCTTTCTTCCAGACACCGGGCTGCATTGAGCGCGGGGGATGATGAGGCTCTGCGAGAGGAAGCCCTGACAAACCTGTATAGCTTTGTGCCGCTTTCCTTGTACCCGGCAGATGTTGACCCCTATGGCTTTGTCACTGCTTTCCTGATGGAGAATCCTCTGGTGCGGCAGAATGGCCTGGAGCCGCGCGATGGGGTACTGATGGGGATGCGCGACGGGGTTCATTATGCTTATCTTCCCCTGATGCTGCCGGAGAGTGCAGCCGATTCACTGGATGAGCTGCAGGCAATCATGTCGCAGCTGCATGAACTGTGCAGCTGCGAGGGAATCCTGCTGGCGGGTACGCCTGTGCACACCTGGCGGGCCAGCACATCGAGCCAGAGCGCTATGACCGTGCTCAGCATCGTCTCATCTGTGATGGTGGTGTGCCTGTTTCTCTGGGTGTTTTCCTCCCTGCGTGGGGTACTTTTCATGGTGCTCACGCTCACTGCATCCGGAATCATGGCGCTGGGTGTCTCTGTGCTGGTTTTCGGTGAGGTGCATATTCTGGCCCTCGTGTTCGGCTGTTCGCTGGTGGGTATTTCTACGGACTATGTGGTGCATTATCTCGTTGACCACCACAACTCTGATGATGCCGGATTGTCACCTCCTCTCAAGAAATCGCTCCTTTTCGGGCTGCTGACCAGCGTGCTTGGGTATGCCTCTTTCTATGCAGCCGGGGTTGAACTGCTGGGGCAGATTGCCACTCTTTCCGTTTCCGGGCTGGGTTCTGCCATGCTGTTGATTTTTGCCTTTTATCCGCTTTTGTTCCGGCGGCATCTGCCGGTGCGGCTCAGCAAGGAGGCTGTTGCGCTGGGAAATCGGATTTCCACCTGGCGCATGCACCCCATGCTTCCCTGGGGGGTGGCTGCCCTGATGCTTCTGGTAGCAGTCCTTCGTTTGCCGGTGAGTGATGATTTGCGCAGTTTCTACCGTCCGGAAGCCGACTTACTTGCAGCAGAAAAGGAAATGGCCACGCTCAATGGCATGGAGCAGGGTATGCTGACCCTGGTTGTGCGGGGTGCGCATGCGGAGGAGATACTGCAGCGTCAGGAATTGCTGGGAACATTGTTGCAGCAGGCTGGTGTTGAGCATTTCACATCTGTTGCGTCCCTGATTCCCTCAGCTGCCCGTCAGAAAGCTGATTTTGAGGCAGTGCGGCAGCTGGTGGGGAAGTATCAGGATGAAGTTCCTGTGGAAATGCCGCAAACATGGCCCGGGGCGTTGTTGCCGGGGGCTTTGCTGGAGGCCGATTCCCCCTTTGCTTCGTTATGCTCACTCTGGGAACCAGGCGCCGGGCTGGTGCTGGTGCCTGGTGAGTTCCGGTCTGCAGTAGAGACGTTGCCGGATTTCCCATGGCTGGAGAAGGCTGACCGTTTTGCGGATTTGCAGGGGCAGATTCAATCCTGGCGTGAGCAGCTTATGCTTTTACTGGTGCTGGTAGGTGTGGTTGTATTGCTGCTGCTTTCCCTGCATTTCGGGCCGCGCCATGCGCTGTGCATGTGTGGTCCGGTGCTTGCCGGCATCCTGACGGTATTTGGCGGGCTTGCCATGCTGGGAATCCCCTTGACGCTGTTCCATGTGCTGGCGTGTTATCTGGTTCTGGGGCTGGGCTGTGACTATGCCATTTTCCGGGCTGTGAATGACCGGGCCAACCCGCTCACGGCCATGGCGGTGTTCCTTTCGTTCCTGACCTCCTGGGCCATGTTCGGCGTGTTGGCGTTTACCCGTTTCTCGGTGACTCAGGATATGGGCGTAGCAATTTGTCTGGGGCTCACCGTGGCCTATGTGCTCTCACCAGCCGCCAGGGGTGCAGCAGCGCAGCGGTGCACAGCTTCGTGTGAGCCCATGAAATAAGCACATTGTCTCTCAGCATCCGGAAATTGGAGCGCCCTCCCTCGGGGTAGCATACTTCGACTTCGTGCCCCAGCACGGGCATGCCATCCCAGCAGCAACGTACCAGTAGCTCAATATCTCCTGCCATGCCAGATGAAATGCCGCCTCGCCGGATGATTCCAAGCGTGCGTTCGAGCGGGTAGAGCCGGAATCCGCACATCGCATCAATATGGCAGGCCCCAGCAGTTTCGAGATTCACGAAGAAATTGGTGATGCGCCGGCCATACAGCCGGGCGGGGGGGACATCCTCTCCATAGCGGGGCTGCCCGCATATCAGCGCAGCGGGGTGTTGCTCCCCCTTATCCAGAAATTCGGTGATGTGCTGCTCGTTGTGCTGGCCGTCAGCATCGCATTGGAGCACATGGGTGTACCCTCGGCGTCGGGCTTCATCCATGCCTGCCAGTACGGCGCGCCACTTGCCGCCGTTTTGCTGCAGGGTGATGAGCGTTGCGCCTGTTGCGGCGCATGCCTGGCAGATGAGGGAGGCTTCTTCCTTTGCACTGCCATCGTCCACAACAATGACCGGGTACCCGCATGCTGTGACCCTGGGCAGGTAGCCCAGCAGCTCACGGCCGTGGTTGTAGCATGGAATGACCAGACAGGGATGAAAATGCTTCATGATGAGAGTTCTGCAGCCTGGGCGGCGTTGACCAGTTCGATGAAATAATCCGGATTGACGATGGAGGTGCTGCCGGTGCGGCCATCGACTGCCATTTGCATGGTTTCGCCTTTGGTGAGGATATCTCCGCTTTCGGCGTCGCGGATGATAAAGCTCATGGTCAGGGAGTTGGTGTAATCCTTCAGTTCAGCAGTGATGGCGAGCCGTTGGTTCAGTGTGGCTGATTTGATGTATTTACAGCGCAGCTTGACCACAGGCCAGTAGTGCCCGCGCTGCTGCATGTCCGTGTAGGTGAGCCCGATTTTTGCCAGCAGGGCGGAGCGGGCCAGCTCAAAGTAATTGACATAGTTGCCATGCCATACCACGCCCATGGGATCCATTTCGTTAAAGGCAACCTGGTGGAAAACGGTAATTTTCATACGGAATCAATCTTCTCTGATGACGGTGATTTCAGCCTCTGCCAGGAGTGTTTTCCCGTGCAGCAGCCTGCATTCATATACTCCGATGGGCGGGGTATTCATAATGCCGCGCGCCTCGGCCAGTAACTCGGCATCAAGGGGCAGAGCATCGGTGTGGAGGTGGAATTGTTTGACAGAAAGCAGTTTTCCCATGCTTGCAGCAGGACGGTTGTGGATGCGGTCTGCATACCCGGAAAGCAGCCCGATGGCCTGTGCCATGATTTCGATGGATGCGGTGGGGTATACGCCATTTATACCGGCGTTATATAAGAGGTCGTTTCTGCTGCATCTGGCAGTTGCCACAATGCTGTCGTGTTCTAAATCGGCCTCCCGGATTCCCTGTACCAGCAACATGGGGGCGCGGTGGGGCAGCAGCTCTTCCGGGGAAAAATCAGGCATGGCGGGTAAGGACGAGGGCTATGTTGTTACCACCGAAAGCAAAGGAGTTGCTCAGGCAATGCTGCAGCGGGCGCCTGGTGGTGGCGGAGAAATTGATGTCTGCCGGCAATGCTTCTCCCACCAGCCAGGGCTGGGCGGGTAGTTGCTGCTTTCCGCGCTGCAGCAGGGCGGTGCAGATGGCTGTTTCCAGCGCCCCGGCGGCTCCCAGGGTGTGCCCGGTATAGGCCTTGGTGCTGCCGCAGGGCGGCTGTTGTATGCCGAAGGTAGCGCGCATGGCGTTCAGCTCCATGCCGTCGTTGGCATCTGTCCCTGTTCCGTGCAGATTGACATAATCGATATCCGAGGGCTGCAGACCCGCCATCTGTATGGCTGCCTTCATGGCCCTGGTTGCTTGTGCGCCATCCGGTTCTGGCGTGGTTGTGTGGTAGGCATCGGCGGTTTCGCCGTACCCTGCCAGCAGAATGTCTCCTTCCACGGGCTCTGCGAGGGTGAGTACAAACAGTGCTGCCCCTTCGCCGTGGTTTACGCCACCCCCTTGCAAGGTGAATGGACGGCATCTCTCGCCTGACACGAGTTGCAGGGCGTCAAACCCCTGCAGGGCATAGTTGCAGAGCGCATCTCCGCCCCCCGCGATTACGGCATCGCATACGCCGGCTTGCAGCAGACGGGCTGCGCTGGCCAGTGCCTTGGCAGAGGAGGAACATGCGGTGCTCAGCGTGTAGCATGGTCCCGCAGCTCCCGTGATGTGAGCCACAAAGCCTGCCACATTGCCAACTTCCAGCAGCTGCAATCCCTCTTCTGTCACACCCTGCTTCTGCCAGGACTTGTGGTATTCCTCAATCCCGGAATTACTGGAGCCGATGACAATTCCAAGCCTGTCGGGAGCGACGCTGTTCCAGCTGTGGCGCAGTCGTTCCAGCGCATGCAGCAGCAGGGCGTTGGTGCGCGTGGCCCACTGCGGCTGCTGTATCTGCGGCAGTGCAGCGCTCACTTTGCCCACAGGAACCCTTCGCCCGGTCACTTCGGTTTCCGGCATGCTGCCGTACTGCCCGGAATCCAGAGCATTGAGTATCTCTGCTGGCTCGGTTCCCATGTTGCAAATCATGGCAAAGTCGGTGATGATGCAGGCCTTCATGTGTTCCTTTTGTGCTTACGAGCGGAAAGCCTACCAGATAAGTGCTTAGCGCGCAAGGTTTTTAGTCCGGTATGCCGGATTATAATGGGATAGCCATGCGGAAATCTACGCTCTGCATTCTTTGCCTGCCTGTCGGCAGTCTGCGGCCTCGCTACCCATTAATCCTTATCTGCGGCATCCACCTTTTTCTTGAAGCGCAGGCGGGCAGGGTGGTTCTGGAAGCGGGAATAGGCGTCACCGGGCAGTTCAATCCAGCATCCCTGGTATGAGGTTTCCACTCCGCCCCAGCCGGCTTTCACGAAATTCAGCTCTTTGCCTTTCTCCTTTCGGTTGAAATCATAGCTGATGCTGAGGAGTTCTTCTCCCTTTGCGTTTTGCAGACTGAGTTTGTCAATCTGCAAATCCGCCCAGGGCGGCATGACAATCATGGGTGCCGGTTCCAAATTCATCTGCCATCCGGTTTCTTCATGCCACATGGCAGAGGCCAGTTTTTCCGGCTCCATATCCTCGCGCCTGGGTGCCGGTTCTGCCTGCGCCTGGGAAAGCAGCTCTACCACTTCTCTGAATTCCTTTTTCGAAAGGGGAGAGGGGGAAAGCGGGTCGAGTTCTGCCCCCGTGCAGCAGCAATCTCCGCGCTCGCGCACCCACGCAGCTTTCTCTGCTTTGGCCAGCTGATTCCTGAATGCCGCAAAACTTTCCCGGTGCGTTTGGACTGCGCTGGCGTGGAGCTCGTTGATATGGGCTTCATTATAACGCATGACTTCAGCCATCACCTGGTCATGCTGCTGTTGCTGCTGGTAGGCACAGCCATACAGACTCATCATCAGTAACAGAACGGAGATGTTGCGCAGTTGTTTCATGGTGACGTTCTTTATGGGGCTCATTCTAAAACTCATTGTCAGCAGTGTCAAGGTTTTCTCTGCCGAAGTTTCGCTTCCGGATGATGGTAGTAAAATGAATTTTGACGATAACTCCCCGGGCGTTGAAATGGGGTAGCCGAGGCCACTTGTGCTGCAAAACTTGCCAATGGGATGAATGTTTGCTATAATTGCCGGGAGTGATACCCCAAAGTCAGAAAGAACACCGCCACCGAGTACTGGAATTACCGGAAGTCATTTCCGGTATCCTGGTGCTTTTTGTCGTGTTGTGGGAAGCTTGTTTCGAGGGCGTTGCCAACACTCCGTCCGAGCGGGATGCCTTTGTCGGCGCATCGCATCTGATTCTCTGCGGTCTGGTGTGGTTTAACACGCTGGTTGTTTTCCTGCACCTGGTGATGGAGTGGTGGCGGCACGGGCTGCCCGGGCGCTTCCTGTGGGTGCAGCTGCTGGTGGGTATTGCTGCTTCCATTATTTTTTATGGAGGCGTCTCGAATATATTTGACCGCTGGGCGTTTCTGACCAGTCTGGTGTGCAGTTTCCTGCTGGGTGGTTTTTCCATTGGCACAATCGGGTCGATTATCCGGGCGCGCCGCCGCAGTCCGGTGAAAGGAGGCAGCCGATGGTCTCCGGCCATGCGCTTTTTTACCTATATGGTGGTGCTGGTGCTGCTCAGCACCTTGATTCTGCTGACTCCGGGAGCCACTTATAAGCCTATATCTCTCGTAGATGCTCTTTTTACCTGTGCTTCTGCAACATCTATCACCGGGCTTACGAGTGTGGATGTGGCATCAACCTTTACGCCGCTGGGCAAACTGGTGATTCTGCTGGATATTCAGGTGGGGGCAATCGGCGTGATGACGTTCTCCTACTTTGTGCTGATGATGGTGGGCAAGCGTCTGGCGGTGAGAGACAGCATGTCTGTTTCCGGCATGCTGGACCAGCAGGGGGTGAACATCGTTCCCTCATTGCTGCGAGCTGTTTTTTTTGTGACCATAACCGCGGAGGTCGTGGGTGCGGCCTGCTTGTATTACGCCTGGCATGGGCAGCCGGGCTTTCCTCAGGAGAATTTGTGGGGCTATGCCATTTTCCACGCCGTGTCGTCATTCTGCAATGCGGGTATCACTATCTTCCCGGCAGGGATGGAGCAGGTGGGGGTGGCTGATAACCGGTTGGTGCAGGTCACCATGATGCTGCTGGTGTTTATTGGAACGGTGGGGTTTGGTGTGTACCTGGAGGGGATTACCCGGTTGAAGGAACGCCTTTCCGGCAAGCGCTCTGCAAAGCGGTGGAGTACGAATTCCTGGCTTGTGGTGCGCGTGATGCTTATTGTGATGGCGGGGGGGACTCTGGGGCTTACCCTGCTGGCGGCATTTGAGCCTTCGGTTCACCGGGAGA
>JAFNWZ010000423.1 GCA_017379255.1 Akkermansia sp.
AACCATATAGTCAAGTAATGTTCCATCTGGGATACGAGTTTGATGAAAATGATGTACATGATGTGAAGTTATTGTGTGAGACATTTCATATCGAAATTCCAAAAGAGTATAGATAACTGCAAATTCCAATTTGTCGAACAGTTAGAAAGATTGAATATATCGAACAAGATGTTTGGCTGAATATCCTCCGGGGCCTCCCCGGAGGATATTCTTTTGCTCAAAGCTGCTCGATGATTACGAGCAGTTCTGAGAGCTTGGTCAGAACCTCCGACCGAGCCGGAATGTGTGACAATCGCCGCAGCTCGTCCCGAACCTCGATGAGATATTTCTCCAGATATTTCTGTACCCGGATGTTTGGATGCACCGTAATATCACGCTGCCGTGCACGAGTAAGCAGGTAATCCTGCTTGGTCATACCGGACACATCACTGAGCATCTGAATCTCATCGTATTCTTCAGGGCTGGTCCTAAAGGCGACTGTCTTGGAGCGGAAACGCCCCTTTTCGTCACGCGATGGCAAAGACATCAATCCACCTCCTTCATCATTTCATCAATTGCATTTGCCATACGCTCTTGTGCTCCGCTAAAGGCGTGAGCGTATCGAAATGTAATGTATGTTGATTCATGCCCAGCGCGGGCTGCCACGTCAACGGCCGAAAATCCTTTAAAAATTAAATTGGATATGTGACTGTGCCTGAAGCAATGAATCGTGATAGGAGTGAGACCGGCTTTTTTTGTGCTAGAAATTAATGCTTTCCGAAGGAAACTTACAGAAACGGGAAACACTCTTGCTGTGCCTACAGTATCTGGTAGTGTTTGAATATGTTCCATCAGCTCTTGGGCCAAAGTCTCACCTATCTTAATGTCGCGAACGGATTTCTTTGTTTTAGGCGGACGAATGACATCCTGGCCACGCAGCCGTGTAAGCGACTTAGTGACCGAAATTGTTCGCTTTTGCATATCGATGTCGTCTATTGTCAATGCCAAAAGTTCGCCACGGCGAAGTCCGGTATGATACAGGGTCTCGAACGCATAATATGCCATAGGATTGTCCTCTATTGTTTTTCTAAATGATTTGTATTCATCTATATCCCATACAGGACGTTCAGGTGCGTTCTTTTCACCAAATTTCAAATGCTTTGCCGGATTCACGGGGATGTACTTGCGCTTTACAGCAAAATTGAAAACGGCGGAAAGACGGGAGTGCAAACTGTGAAGATACGAATCCTCAAAAACAAATACATTATTTTCATCACGGAAACTGTCGTGCCATTCTTCGACATCATCCTCATCGATATCTTGAATATACATTTCGCCAAAGAAGGGCAAGACACGACTGCTTAATATACTGTCTCGATTGACAATCGTTCCGGGTTTATCCTTCTTAGAACGTACTATTTGATATTCTTCACACACCTCCCCAAAGGTCATCATACAGCCCGGATGTTCCTTTTTGTATAATGTGACCGCGTGTTCGTTTTGAAGGCGCTTAATAAACGCTTTGGCTTCCTTGTCGAGGTCAAATGTCTTGCTGGAATGTTTGATATAGGTGCCATCAAGGTCTCTTAAACGATAATCAACAACGTACTTGTCGAGCGAGTCTCTTTTCTTTTTGCTCGCCTGAACCAACTTATAGTAGCGTTCTAAATCCCTTTCAGGGATGTCTTGAAGTGTAATTTGTGCCATAATAATAAATCCTTTCTGATGTTTGTTTTTTAGGGAGGAGCAGCTAATATAGCTGCTCCATGAAGAGCTTGCGGGGGACGCGACCGGGGATGACATACTTGCCTTTAGCCTTGAGCATTTCGTTCGCCTGAGCAATCAGCTCATATGCCTTACTTGTGCCGACATTCAGAAGCACTGCGACATCCTTGGCGTACAAATACTCATATGTAGCAGTCTCAGAGGCTGAGGCTTTGAAGATTTTGGCTTCCTCTGTGGCTGCGACTTCCGCCAGGAACGAGTAATACTCGCGAACCTGGCCGGCCATATTTCTATCCGACATTTTGTTACCGGTAGGACGAACCATACCGCAGGCTTTATTAAACCGGTTAAAGTCAATATTCTTCTTATTCATAGAGATTTTCCTTTCTTATATGTAATCAGGTTGATACGGGAAGTGCCGCAACCTGTAATTGAATTGTACCATGTGGCTTGGTGGTGCCAATTTGACTTGGGGCAAGAAGTATGTATTTTCCCCTCATCAACTCAGGTCACAACAAAATTATACCATCTGGCTTTGGGGTGTTTTTTGGACTTGGGGCAGAATATATGTATACTCGTCGCTCATTACTTGGGTGTGCAAGACTATTATAGACATCGGCTTTTGGGTTCTTTTTTTAGTTGGGGCAACATATGTGTATGCCCATCGTTCATTCCCTTGCCTCACAAAAATATTATATCAGCTGGCTTTGAGGTTCCCTTTTTACTTGGGGCAAATCGTGTGTAATCCGAAAAAGTATGACATCCAAGCCATTGTTCACTTATTCCCGTAGATTTTTTAAGAATGATATGCTATAATGTTAGAAAAAGTGAGGTGACGGCATGTATCCGGACGATTATTTGGATTCCTATGAAATCGTAGAGGAATCTGGCACAAAAGTGAAAATCAAATGTAAAATCGCACCCCAGCGTTGCAGACCATGCGACCATGCGTCTCCTCAAAGCAATGGACCACGTTCAAAAACGGTTTATGATATCGACAGCCGCACCGGTGAAATCGTCGAGATTGAAGCAATTCATTATCAGTACCGTTGCAGCCACAAAGGATGCAAATCGAGCTTTGTTTTAGATGCTTTGCCCACCAAATGCTTCCCGACGGAGCAGACAGAGGGACGCACCAACAAATCGAAAAGCCGAGATATTCTTAACTCTGCGATGGACTATCTTCTTTTTGGGCTGGATGCAGATGGCAAGCCGGTTACCACAACTGATGCGGCTAAAAAGTACGGTTATGACCGCAAAGTGCTTTCTACGGAATTGCACGCTCGCGTAAATGCCGCTATGAGCGAGCATATCCTTTCAAATGAAGCTTGTGCACAAGCTGCGCTGGTGCCGTTCACCTATCGGGGCGAAAGAAGATGCGCTGTCATGGGGTATGTACGAGACACCAATGACGGAAAGCTCAGGCCCGTATTGTACGACATCCGCGATAAATACGAACGCGACGACCTAATGGCATACCTTAAGGAGTATCGTTCACAGGGCTTGGTTGTCCCGGAAATCACATACACCGATATGGACGACAGTTTTTTGGACTTGATATACAAGCTTTATGTTGAGGACTATCAAAATCCGCACGATGAGTTCTTGGTCGGTATTGTCAAATCCTTAGTACAAGAAAAAATTAATGCAAGCTCGAGCAAGAATCTGACAAATGAGTTTGAATTGAAGTGGACATACAATTTCTTTAGGCGCCGATTAGAAGCACATATTTTGGACAAGGACTTAATTGATGGCCCTGATGACTCAGAAGTGTTTATCGACGCTGAGTTTGCAAAACAAGGGATGGATTTTTACGACATCCTGGATGCGTGGATGGAAGATGTCGTACCAGATGCGGTAGCAGAAGAATTGCAACCTCTATACGATACCCTTTATGCCTTTGCCGACTCCATTGATGTTTCTATGACTCACTATCGCGAAGATGGCGTGTATCCCGAAGGAGAGCTGGGCTTTATCCACTATTTCCATAAGCGCAATCTCGATTTTGAGGAAATGCGTTACAGAGTACATTGCTTATCCAAGAACAAGCAAAATGTGTCGTTTAAGCATCTGATGAATGGACAGTATCAGCCCCCGCTTCCCGGCAAAACTCTGCAACGGTATTACATTGACCTGCGTGAGCTGAATGCGATTTTCCAAGAATAAAAATAGCGGTGGAGCTACAAAGTTCCACCGCTTTTCTCGTGCGCAGATATAAAAACACCCTGCGGGATTTTACTCTCGCAGGGTGTCACTTTAAATGTTTTGCCGTGATTTTGCCGTGAGCACTTTTTCAAAATCTCAAAAAGTGTCTAAAATCAAGGCTTTTTAAGGGTTGTTTTTCTATTTCAATTATTCCCACTCAATCGTTCCCACGGGCTTGGGGGTCAGGTCCAGCAGGACGCGGTTGATGCCCTCCACCTCGGCGGTGATGCGGTTTGTGATCTTATGCAGAACCGCGTAGGGGATCTCCTCGATGGTAGCGGTCATGGCGTCGGTGGTGTTCACAGCACGCAGAATTGCGGGCCAACCCTCATAGCGCTTTCCGTCACGAACACCAACGCTCTTGAAATCGG
>JAFNWZ010000424.1 GCA_017379255.1 Akkermansia sp.
CCGTTGAGCAGGTTCTGCAACTTGTTCACGATGGTGGTGCCCACGGAATCCTTGAGGCAATCGCGGTAGAGCTTGCTGGACTGCCAGTTATCGAAGGTGAAGCGGGCACTCTCGGGCAGGCAGTTCTCGCTCTTCAGCACACGGTAGCGGGTGTAGCCGCGGGTGAAATAGTCGTACTCGGCATCAGCACCGTAGTAACGCATGTCGGTCAGCTCAGTGTGGTCGATAGCGGTGGAAAGCGTGGGGGTGAGCAGTTCCTTGCGGGTCACAGTCTTGACGCAGGAGCTAAGCCCCAGAGCCAGCAACAGTATGGCGGGTATCAGTTTCTTCATAAGATTTTTCAGATAATGGTGTAAAGGACATAGACCCAGTGGGCCACGATGGCGGCGCAGATACCGCCGATGGTGTGCGCCCAGATGGCCTTGGAGGTGAGGTGGCGGTAGCCCAGGGTATCGAGCATGGCGGTGTGGGTGCTCAGGTAGCCGCTCCAGCACATACCGATGGCAGTGAACACGGCAATGGCGTTGCCATCAATCCAGCCGGCATTGATGAAGTTCGGGATGAGCCCAAGCGCTGCCCCCACGGCACCGAGGGCGGTGATGGGGAAGGCAATGAGGTGCGGGTCATGGAAACCGAAGAGCCATTGGAAAATCACGCTGCATTTGGCGCCAATCCAGGGCAGCAGCTCCACGCCCTCATACGCAGCACCCGTGAACTGACCACTGGCCGCAGGGCCGAAGGTGAGCAGCATCACCAGGGTGGAAATAATCAGCACGCCGGGGATAATGGCAATACCAACATCCACACCGGTGCGGCCACCATCCAGCAGGGAATCCAGAATACGCTGGAAGAGCGGCTTGGTGTACTCCTCCACCTTGGCTTCGGCCAGCTCTGCTGGTTCACAGGCATCCTCCGTGGCAAACTCAGGCATCTTCCTGAGGATGGAACGCTGCATGAGGCGGGTGGAAACAATGCAACCGCAACAGGCACCAAAGAGCCCGATAAACGGCTCGGCATAAAAGCCCTGCCCCACCATGAACACGATGACCAGCAGGCCCATACCGAAAGCTGTGCCGAAGTTGGTAAGGGAGATGAACTGGTACTTCTTGAAGTAGGAGCTGAAGCGCTTATCCTGAGCCAGAGCGATGATGGCGGGGTTATCGGACAGGAAGGTGAGCACGGCGCCCAGGGAAGCCACGCCCGGCAGATTGAAAAGCGGGCGCATGAGCGGACGCAGCAGCTTTTCCAGCAGGCTCACCACGCCGAACTCCACGAACAGGCGGCCGATGGCCCCGGTAATCACGCAGATGGCCATGAGGTAGAACACCGTATTGAGCAGCAGGTCATGCGCCGTCTTCATGATGGTGTTGAGCATCTGCGGCGTGCCCATCTGGGAAGCGATATAGGAGAACAGCCCGAATACCACAATCAGGCAGATAACACCCTTGGGTATGAAACTATTGATTTTGCGGAGAATGTCTTTCATATAATTATAAGCCCCGTTTTTTGCGCCGGGGCTTATATCATATCTAACAGTTCTGTGCAAGTGTAATCTGCGCCTGTGACAATGTAATCACGTGTGTCCCAAAGTACTGCCAAATTGTATTTACCTTCCCAATTCAGGCGCACAAAGTGCTCGGAATTTTGTGCCCGTCAGGGCGGAATAATCGTAGCGATGGGGTGGAGCCGCCCCGCTTCAGCGGGGCGAGCGGAACCCCTCGATTACAGTACAATAATGTGGGAGTCCGGGCAACGGGCGGCATAAAGAGGCGAAATACGCCACTCTATCGAGTTCAATGCTTGTAGGTATTGAATGAACGGTCATTTGCGTTGCTGATATATTCCTTTTGCCCCCGCATTATGCCGCCCGGTACACGGGCCCGGTTCGTTTTTTGTTGGAGCAGGCGCTTGGGGCGCCGAGTCTCGATTCACTCGCTTTCTACGCCCTCACAGGTCGCCTGCCTGACATCTGACACTCACTACCGTGGGCTTATGATTTCCGCTCGCTACGTTCGCCAAATTTTGAGCCCGCAACGCGGGCGAAAGATGAAAGGCAGGGGTAAGCCCGCAACGCGGGCGCAGCCCCTGCTATCCCGAAAATTTATGCTGGAGCCCATGAAATGGGTGACAGAACAGTGGCTACTCAATAGAACTGTTCTTAACACACCACCAATGAATATCATTCATCTCAACGCCATGCTTCTTCAAAAAGCTGCAAAACTCATCCTGCATCGAATGCGCCTTATGATGTTCTTTCTGCCTTTCAATATATCGGATAACAGCTTCTTTGTTTGATTCACTTACAGAAAACGCGCCATAGCCCTCTTGCCAGGCGAAGTCTTTATAAGACGGGTCGATGTTTTTTACCCATTTTGTGGTATTAGACTTAATATCACGCACAAAATCAGCCAGGCCAATCGTAACTGGCATTAAAGTCAAAATATGTATATGGTCAGGGCGACCACCTACAACTAAGGCATGACCGGACATACCGCGAATCACACCGCCGATATAACGAAATATGCGTGGCAAATCATCCTCCTTCATGATACATCCGCCAGCCTTTGTATGAAAGATGAGATGTGCGTAGATATTAGCAAAAGAATTTCCCATATGCTCGCCAGGCATCCTACCACAATAATAACTCACGCGGCAAGACAAACAAAGAAAAGTTTATCACAATAGTCACGAAAGGCCGATTATCCACCGCCTCTGTCACCCATTCCATGGGCTCCAGAATCATTTTCCCAGATATCAGGGGCTGCGCCCGCTGTACGCGGGCTTCCCCCTGCCTGTCATCTTTCACCCGCGTTGCGGGCTCAGGATTTCTGGTCAGATGCCATACTTACAACTCATAGTAAGTATACCCGCTCAGGCCGTTGCGGTAGGCTTCCAGGGCATCGCGGCGCTGGCGGGGGGAAATGAGGCCGTTCTCCACGCCGCGCTCTGCGAGGGCACGGAACTTGGCCACCAGGTCCTTGGCATCGTACTTCACATAGGAAAGCACATCGGCCACGCTGTCGCCCTCTTCCTCGTGGGTGAATACCGGGCGTCCGTTTTCCAGGTGCACGCTCACCACATTGGTATCACCCAGCAGGTTGTGCAAGTCGCCCAGGGTTTCCTGGTACGCCCCCACCATGAAAATGGCCACGTAATAATTTTCCTTGGGATCCACCTCGTGCAGCGGCAGGGATTTGGCCACGTCCTCACGGTCAATGAAGTGGTCTACCTTGCCATCGCAGTCGCAGGTGATATCCACCAGCACGGCTTTCTGCGTGGGACGCTCGGAGAGGCGCTGAATCGGCATGACCGGGAAGAGCTGGTCAATGGCCCAGGAGTCCGGCAGGCTCTGGAACACAGAGAAGTTGGAGTAGTAGTAGTCCACCATGTTGTCGGATACCTCCTTCAAATCCTCGGGGATTTCGCTCATTTCGCCAATGCGGCGGGAAATAAGACCCATGATGTGCCAGTAGATGGCCTCGCCCACGCCGCGCTCACGCAGGGTGGCATTGCCGTGGTGGAACATGGCGCGCAGCTGGTCACGGTAGTAAATGGCGTCATTGTAGCACTCCTGGATATTCTTGCGGGTGAGCATGCGGTGCGTTTCATCCAGCGCCAGCAGGATATCATTGGCATTCTCCGGCAGAGCGGGCGGCTGGGCCTCGCTGCCGGGGGCGCTGGTCACATCCAGCACGTTGAACACCAGCACCGCGTGGTAGGCCGAAACCGCGCGGCCGGATTCCGTGACCAGCGTGGGGTGCTCCACCCCGTGCTTAGTGCAGAGCTCTCCCACCACCTCCACGATGTCTCGGGCGTATTCCTCTATGGAGTAGTTACAGGAGGAATGGAAATTTGTCTTGGAGCCATCGTAGTCCACAGCCAGGCCACCGCCCATATCAAGCGTGCCCATGGGGGCGCCCTCCTTCACCAAGTCAATATAGATGCGGCAGGCTTCCGTGAGGCCGCCACGAATCACGGTCACGTTGGAAATCTGGCTGCCCTGGTGGTAGTGCAGCGCCTTGAGGCAATGCAGCTTGCCTGCGGCCTTCAGCGTATCCACCACATCAATGACCTGGGCGGCATTCAGACCGAACACCGATTTATCACCGGCAGACTCACTCCAATGGCCGGAGCCCTTGGAAGCCAGGCGCACGCGCACGCCCAGAATCGGCTCCACTCCCAGGACTTCGGCACGGCGCAGAATGGCGGGCAGCTCGTTGGGCATCTCCAGAATCAGGCAGATTTTCATCCCCATGCGCATCCCCATGAGCGCCAGGTCGATGAACTCATCATCCTTATACCCGTTGCACATCAGGAAGGACTCCGCATCGCGCATGTAGGCCATGGCGGCAATCAGCTCCGGCTTCGAGCCCGCCTCCAGCCCGTAGTGGTAGCGCTGGCCATGAGCCACCACTTCTTCCACCACCATACGCTGCTGGTTCACCTTGATGGGGTACACCCCGCGGTACTTGCCCGTATACCCGGCGGCCTTGATGGCCTTGGCAAAGCTCTTGTTCAGCTCATCTATACGAGCATGCAGCAGGTCACGGAAGCGCAGCAGCACCGGTACATTCGTGCCGCGCTCCTCCAGTCCCTTCATGATATCCGGCAGGCTCACCTCCTTCGTGCTGCCATCGGTATCCACCAGGTGCACATTCACCTCACCCGCGCGGGACACGCTGAAATAATCATTACTCCAGTTCTCCACCCCGTAAAGTTCGGAGGAATCGGCGGCTGTCCAGTTGCGGACCTTGCGTTTGATGGATTTCTTGCGGGCAGGCATGGTCGTCGATGTGGTTAAATTGTGCGCGCGTTATATACCACCCTGCCCCGATTGTCAACCCGGAACTACGCCCCCGCCCCCATTACTGCCTGATTTTCACCAGTTTTGGCAGCTAAATTCAAAAAAATGCACAAATTTATGAAATTTGGGTTGCCAAGAATCCAAAAATCGTGTAGACTGTCGCACCCACCCGAGCCGGGAGGCTCACTGAACATTTACACAACACAAGAAGGAGACAAGATGAACATTCTCGACACTATCGGAAAAGAGCAGATGAAGGACGACGTGACGCCCTTCAACGTTGGCGACACCGTGAAGGTGCACTGCCGCGTGATTGAAGGTGGCAAGGAACGCGTGCAGATCTTCCAGGGCATCGTGATTGCCAAGCGTGGCGCCGGCATCAACGAGGCTTTCACCGTTCGTAAGATTGCCTACGGCGAAGGCGTGGAACGCTCCTTCCCCATCCACACCCCCAAGATTGCCAAGATTGAGGTTGTGACCCGCGGTAAGGTTCGCCGCGCCAAGCTCCACTACCTCCGCAGCCGCGTGGGTAAGGAAGCTGTGACCGTGAAGACCATCCGCTAATCTCACGGAACTACACCAAACCTTTTCAAGATTCAGGCCATTCCCAACGGAATGGCCTGAGTTGTTTAAGGCGGAAGTCTCGCGGGACTGTAGTCCCGAGCTCCGATTCGGAGAGAAAACAAACCGTCCCCGGCGTTCACGTCAAACGCTGGGGACGGGCTTTTACAAATAGTTCAGTTACTGAACATCACTTACGTCTGCGACGCATAGTGAGAGCCACCAAGGCCAGCAAACTAAGCGTTGCCGTGGTGGGCTCGGGAATAGACTCCACCCCCTGCACATACACGGTGCCGGTTTCCTGGTCGTAGACCAGCTGCGTAGTCGAGCTGATACCATTGCCGGTGAAGTAATCGGCGGCATTCAGCGTATACAGGCTTTCTGAGCCGGTAGAGATGCCATCGTAAGCGAAAACAGCCTGCCCCACATTCGTAAACAGCACAATCTGCTCATCCCCTGTATACACAGCATTCTCTGCGAGAACCAGCTCAATCTTTTCTGTTGAAGAGGTTGACACATCCTGAGTCAGCACTCCGTTATTCAGGTCAAAGTACGCGCCATCTGCATCCAGAATAGCCCCGGCATTCAGGGTAAGACTGCTGCAGTTCAGTTCCACCGGCAATGCAAGTTCGCTGATTTCCGGCATGTCGCCCAACTCGGAAGCGTCCGCTTTCGCCGCAAGCGCAGCCCCCTGTTTCACGGTGATATTGCTGGCCATTACCCCGGCCACTGCATTATCCCATGATTGCAGCTCCAACCGGGCACCCGCATTCAGGGCGATATTGCCCTCTGCCCCGAAGGTGAGCGTACCACCGGCTACGTGGAGCGTACCGCTGAAATCTGCGATTGATTCCACAACCACATGACTTTTTGTCACCTGCAGCGTACCGCCGCCGCTCAAAGCACCAGCAGCGCGGCCATCCTTCTGCAGCTCCAGCGTAGAACCTGCGGCCACATCCACATTACCGGCCAGGTCATATTCC
>JAFNWZ010000425.1 GCA_017379255.1 Akkermansia sp.
CACCACACCGCGCATGATACCCAGCGGGTGGATAATGTTGTGACCCTCCACCATGCTCTGCGGAGTGTCCGGAGCGCCGAAGCAGAACACGTCCAGGTTGGCAATGGGCTTAGCGCCCTTGCCGGCACCCAGAATATCGCGAATCACACCGCCCAGACCCGTGTTGGCACCGGCATAGGGCTCAATGGCGCTGGGGTGGTTGTGGGTTTCTGCCTTAAGGCATACGGAAAGATTGTCGTCCAGCTTGATGAAGCCGGCGTTGTCCACGAAGCAGCTCAGCACAAAACCGGGCTTCTTGGCCATGAGCTCCTTCGTGGTGCTCTGGATGAAGGTCTTGTACATGCTCTTAATCTCCTCCGTCTGGCCATCCACCGTGTGGTTGATGGTGGCGGCGAAGATGCGGTGCTTGCAGTGCTCAGACCAGGTCTGGGCGATTACCTCGAGCTCCACATCCGTGGGGTCGCGGTCAATCTCGCAGAAAATCTGCTGCACCACCAGCATATCTTCGGTGGAGAGGGAAAGTTTCATGTTCTGGCTCAGCGCGGTCAGCTCGGCTTCGCTCAGGTTGCGGACAGGAATGGTACGATACGTTGCCATAATTTTTTGAATTGACTATTGACGATTGACAAATGACGATTGAATTTTTTTAATTCGTAATTCGTAACTCGTACTTCGTACTTCAGTTGATTTTCCAGGTGTGGATGGCGGGGTTGCACACGTCCTTGCAGAAACGTGCCGAAAGCGCGGCGGCATCGCCCTGGCCGAACACATACACCTTCTGGGTGATGGTGAGCGCCGTGATGTTGAAGGGCAGTCCCTTGCGGCCGCGGTAATTGGTCAGGATGGCCTCCTTCTCCAGGTCGAGCGCACCCTTCTTGATGCCGTAGGAAATGCTGAAGAGCTCGCCGCTCAGCGCGGGGGTGCCGTCCTCCTGCACTTTCTGGGAGATGGAATCCACCAGTACGCTGCGCATGTAAGCGGCGGCGGCTTCGAGATCGCCCTCGCACTCAATGGTGTACAGGCGGGTGTGATTGTAGGTCAGCTGGTCTGCAATCGGCGTGTAGAGCAGCTTGTTGGCGTCCGTGGCCGATTGGAACCGGCTGAATACTTCAAACGTCAGTGTTGCCATATGGGTTTGTTTTCTTGGGGTTTGCGCGGGCGCGCGGTAAGGTAAAAAGGCCACCGGCGGGCGCATTGCCACCGGTGGCCGGATGGAAAAATTACTTCTGCAGGCGGTCCAGCACGTCGGCGTAGGCTTCCATGAAGCCGCCGAGTCCCTGGCGGAAACGGTCCTTGTCCATCTTCTTGCCGGTGGCTACGTCCCAGAGACGGCAGGTATCCGGAGAAATCTCGTCTGCCAGCACAATCTGGCTGGGGTCGCTGGCCAGGCGGCCGAACTCAATCTTGAAGTCGATGAGGCGCAGGTCGGCGGTCATGAAGAACTCCTTGAGCGTCTCATTGATGAGCAGGGCCATCTGCTTGATGGAGGCGCATTCCTCCTCGGTGGCGGCGCCCATCTCGCGGGCGTAGTCATCGTTGATGAAGGGGTCGTTGAGGGCGTCGTCCTTGTAGGAGAATTCCACGATGGGCTTCTTGAACTCCGTGCCCTCGGCCACGCCCATGCGCTTGGAGAACGAACCGGCAGCCACGTTGCGCACAATCACCTCCAGCGGCATAATGGAAACTCTCTTTACCAGCAGGTTGATGTCGTCCACATCGTCCACCAGGTGGGTCTTCACACCCTTTTCTTCCAGCATGCGGTAGATGATGAGGGTGATAGCCTTGTTAAAACGGCCCTTGTTCTCGAAGTCTTCCTTCTTCACACCATTGAATGCGGTGGCGGAGTCCTTGTACTCCATGCGCAGAACTTCCGGATTTTCCGTCGTGAACAGTCTCTTGGCTTTGCCTTCGTAAATAGGTTCCATGATTGTATGCGGGGGCTTTTCGGTTTCTCTCCCCGCGGAAAGTATACCCACCCATTCCCTAAAGTCAAGCCCTAACTGAACCCATTTGATTGACCATTGACGTATTGACGATTGACTATCGGTTAATTTTACAGACTTCCTACCCCCGTCTACCTCCTTTTGGGCTTTGCTGCTGGCTGTCTGTCTTTCATGGTTGACCTCAACGGGGCATTATGGCAGGGCAAACGCATTTGAGTAGTGTCGTACGCTCTCAAGATTCGGATATCTGAAATTTGCATCGAATTTACACTGAAAGGATGCCGTGGGAAAGTAACAATGGAACTTGACAATTTAGTCAAGGGGGCGTAATCTTATATTTAACGCTACCTACCAACATACCTATGAATACGCGATATATATATGCCCATACTCTGGATGGACGACCGAGCTGCGAGTGGGAGCCGCTGTATGGCCCCGGGAGTCATGCGGAGCGAACCGCTGCGGAGATGGCGGCGTTCAGAATGCCTTTTTCAGAGGCGGTGTGTTCTTCTTTTAATGCGGGAAAATTGTTGAGACTGCTAGCTATATCGCATGATATGGGGAAGGCTTCCACTGATTTTCAGGCTTATCTGCAGCGTGGCGGTGGTGCTTCGGTAGACCACAAGACTGCGGCTGCGCAGTGGTGGTGTGAGCATTGTCCGGGGGTGGGTGGTTTGTTGGCATATGCCTGCCATGGTCACCATGGGGGGCTGGGGCAAGGTGCCCGCGTATTTGAACAAGTGAGGTCTGCATCGATATTGCCGGAGGTGGCTGCTGCCTTGCCGGAGGTGTTGCGAGAGAAGGTGGATAAATTGTCATTCCAAGCCGGGCAGGGAGGGGCAACTGATGATGAAAAGCGCTTTGCCCTGATGATGGCCGTCAGGATGTTTCATTCGTGCCTGGTGGATGCCGACTGGCTTGCAACCGAGGCATTTTGTGACCCGGAAAAGAGAGACCGCAGAATAGGTGCTACGCGCAAAAGTCTTTCCGTTTTGTCCGCAGAGCTTGAAGCGTATATTTCAGACAGGGAGCGGCACGCCTCTGGTAAAATAAATGAATTGCGCAAGTTGATTCACAGCTTGTGTTATGAGGCTGCGCAAGAGCAGCCGGGTGTTTTTTCGTTGAATGTCCCGACTGGTGGCGGCAAGAGCCTTTCATCGCTCAGCTTTGCGTTGAAACACGCCGAACTACACCGGAAGGAAAGGGTGATTTATGTAATTCCATACACCAGTATCATTGACCAAACGGCACGAGAGTTCCGGAGCCTGTTCGGAGAGGAACAGGTGGTGGAGCATCACAGCAATATTACTGAGGAGGTGGATTCTGAAGAGAATCGCTTTGCCACAGAAAATTGGGATGCTCCCATCATCATTACGACGGCTGTGCAGTTCTTTGAAAGTCTGTTTGCCTGCAGTAATTCGCGATGCCGTAAAATACACAATATTGCTCATTCTGTCGTGGTATTTGACGAGGTGCAATCCTTGCCGTCAACACTGTTGCATCCCTGCCTTCTGGCCATGAAAACTTTGCAACGGGATTACGGTTGCACCATTCTTCTGTGCACAGCAACGCAGCCAGCACTGACCAACCACGATGGTTTTGATATCGGCTGGCCTGAGCATGAAGTCCGAAGCTTGCTTGGGAAGGAGCTGGAGCAGCGACTTGCCTGCGAAATGAAGCGCGTGGAGGTTGAATCGCTCGGCTCAATGTCGCAAGAGGCACTAGTTGAGCATTTCCTTACATCTGGTGTGGATTCTGCGCTCTTGATTGTCAATCTTACCAGCCAGGCTCAGCGTGTGTACGAACTGCTGCGGGAAAAGTCGGTACCGGGCTTGTATCATTTGTCTGCCAGAATGTGTCCGGCGCATCGCATGGCGGTTCTTGAAACGGTGCGGGAATGCCTGGCGGCCGGGGAACCCACGGTGCTGGTATCCACCCGGGTGGTGGAGGCCGGTGTGGATATTTCATTCCCGGTAGTTTATCGCGACAGTTGCGGGCTGGATTCTCTGGCACAGGCTGCCGGCCGTTGCAATCGGCATGGAGAACGCCCGCAGGGGAAAGTGTATAGTTTCTGTGCCTCTGACTATTCGTTGCCATCGAGCTTTGTTGATTTGCGGGATGGAGTATACGCGATGCAGAATACTCTAGCCATGCAGCAACCGGATGACCTGTTTGCACCACAGGTGGTGGAGGCATATTTCAGGCACTTTTATGCTAAACGGAAACAGGGCACCATGGATTGGGATAAAGCTGGTATCGTGAAGGAATACATTCATGGATATTCGTACAAGGGATGGAATTTTCCTGAGATTGCCTGCAAGTTCCGTTTCATTGAGCAGGAGCAACGCTCCCTTGTAGTCCCCTTTGGGGATGATGCTGAGGGTATCCGCAGGGAATTGCTGGATATGGCATGTTGTAATCCTGTGCGAATGCCCGACCGGGCGTTGTACCGCCGCTTGCAGGCATATTCAGTATCTGTTTACAACGAAGAGTGGGCCCGTCTGATGCCTCATTGCGAATGCCTGCACCACAAGGCCGGTATCTGGATGCTGGCAGATGCTGCATATTATGATGCGCGCTGCGGCTTGCTGAAGGAGTCCAATCTGATAACCGATTACGTTTTATAATTACCTGAAGCTATGTCATACGGAGTATCTTTACATGTATGGGGCGATTATGCCTGTTTTACACGCCCGGAGCTGAAAATCGAGCGTATGAGTTACGAGGTGATGACCCCATCTGCCGCCCGGGGAATTTTATCTGCCATATATTGGAAACCTGAGTTCCGCTGGGTGATTGATCGCATTCATGTGCTGAAGCCCATTCGCTTCATGCAGGTGCGCCGCAATGAATTGGGGGCAAAAATGGTGTGTCCGTCTGCTGCCGTGATGAGTGGCGAAAAGCCGGATTTCATCGGGCAGTTCATCGAAAAAGACCGCCAGCAGAGGGCCGCTACGATTCTGCGAGATGTTTCGTACGTCATAGATGCCCATGTGGAAATATCGGAAGCAACACCCGGGGTGAACGATGTGGCCAAGCATCTGGAGATATTTAAGCGGAGGGTTTCCCGCGGACAGTGTTTTCATGCTCCTTGCCTGGGGAATCGGGAATTCCCTGCCTTTTTTGAATTGGTAGACGATGCGGGATCATTCCCGGTATCTGAGTTGCCAGAAGAGCAGAAGAACCGCGCATTTGGGCTCATGTTGCATGACCTGGTGTATCGTGATGATAAAAAAGGGAAGATTATCTGTGCCCACACCGGAAGGAAGCAGACGGCAGAACCCCGTTTTTTCATGGCAGAACTCGTGGATGGTGTTCTGCATGTGCCATCACTTCAATCAACTTTAGCATGAAGTTATGTTATTAAAAGAGTTATATGACCTGTACGAGCGTTTGTGTGCCAGTGGGGAGAATCTGCCCAGACCCGGCATGAGCGTACAGAATATCAGCTATCGCATCATCATTCGCCCCTCTGGCGAACTGGTCAGGATTGAGGATGCGCGTGAACCGGAAGTCGTTATCAAAAAAAGTAAGAAGGGAGTAACGGAAAAGACGGAAATGCGCATGCGCACCATGCTGGTTCCTGGCGAAAGCAAGCCCTCCGGCTCTGGGGTTAATCCCTGTTTCTTGTGGGATAACCCGGCTTATCTGCTGGGGTGCCGGGAGCTCAAAGACCGTGCCCCGGAGTATTTCGAAGGCACAAGGCGCAAACATCTCGAACTGGAGCAGGAAATTGATTCTCCCGCATATTCGGCTGTCTGTCGTTTCCTGGAGCAGTGGAATCCCGAGCTTTGCCCGGCATATATACCGACTCCGGACATTTATAAGGGGAATGGCGTGTTTATGCTGGAGGGTGCCACTCGTTGCGTGCATGAGGATTCCAAAGTGGTGGAATGGTGGCAGGCGAACGGAGAAAAGCGTTGGAGAGCTTCTGGAAAAAAAGACAAGGAAATACCGCAGGGACTCTGCCTTGTTACCGGAAAGATGAGCCCGATAGCAGCACTGCATTCCCCGTCCATTAAGGGGGTTATCGGTGCTCAGTCTATGGGGGCAAAGCTGGTCTCGTTTAACTTGTCAGCATTTGAATCATACGGCAAGGAGCAAAGCGATAATGCACCTGTGAGCGAATACGCTACAACCGCATATTGCAACGCGCTTAATTACCTGATGTCCAGAGACTCATGCCGGGCTCGACTGGGCGATGCCACTGTTGTGTTCTGGACGGATGCGCCGCAGAAGGACACCGCAGATGAAATGGAAATGCTGATTGCCGGCGGACTTGATGCAGACAGGGTGGAAGCTATGGATTCGGAGCTGGCTGCGCAGGTGGCTCTCAAGTTGCAGGATATTGCTCATGGTAAAAATGTACTGGATATAGGAGCCTCATCTGTTCGTTTCTTTATTCTTGGCCTTTCTCCGAATGCAGCCCGGTTGTCGGTGCGCTTTTATCTCACTGGAACCATGGGGGATTTTGTGCGGAATCTGCAGCAGCACTATGCGGCCCTTTCCTTGCAGCGCAGAGGTGGCAAGTTTAATGACTCTGAGATAATCACGCCTTACATGATTCTGCGCGAAACCGCACGGGATGCAAAGGAAATCCCCCCGCTGCTCGGTGGGGCTTTGATGCGCTCCATATTGCAGAATCAACCTTATCCCGATGCCATTGCTCTGGCTGTTTTCCGGCGATTCAGAGCAGACCACAATGTTAACTACAACCGCTGCGCTTTTTTGAAAGCCTGGCTTTCCCGTAAATCTTCAACCTATAATGTAAGACCTATGTTAGATGAAACCAATGTGAACCCAGGCTACGTCCTCGGCCGGTTATTCTCCATTCTCTGCAGAACTCAGGAGGATGCTTTGCCCAACGTGAACCGAACGGTGAGAGATGCATTTTATGCCAGTGCGTCTGCTTCTCCCCGCAGTGTTTTCCCGCGTATTCTCAAGACCTATAATCACCACCTGGCTAAGATGGAGGGTGGCCGTCGTGTGAATCGTGAAAAATTGATGCAGTCTGTAATGGGGCTTATCACTGCTTTTCCTGCTCATCTCAACCTGGAGCAGCAGGGGCTGTTTGCCCTCGGTTTCTACCACCAGACACAATCTTTTTACACCTCTTCTAAACAAGAAAACTAACCCAATATAACCGAAATGAACAAAATTGACTTTATTCTACTGTTTGATGCGCTGGATGCCAATCCCAATGGCGATCCCGATGGCGGCAATCTGCCCAGAATTGATGCTGAAACCGGTCATGGACTGGTGACAGACGTTTGCCTGAAACGCAAGGTGCGCAATTATGTGCAGCTGACGCGGGCATGCGAACCGCCATATGATATTTATGTGAAAGAAAAGGCTATTCTGAATGACCAGCATGACCGGGCCTATAAAGCATTGTCCCTGGATGAAAAAGATGCTTCTGCTGCCGAACAGGCCAGGAAATGGATGTGCACAAATTTCTACGATATCCGCACATTTGGCGCGGTAATGACCACCGGAGTGAATTGTGGTCAAGTGCGGGGGCCGGTGCAGCTTTCCTTCGCCCGTTCGCAAGATCCGGTGACTCAGCTGGAATACGCCGTGACTCGCTGCGCGGTGACAACCCAGAAAGAAGCCATTGCGCAAAAGGGGGATAACCGCACTATGGGGCGTAAGTTCACTGTGCCCTATGCTCTCTATATGGCCAAAGGCGTGGTGAATCCTTTCCTTGCAGAGCAGACCGGATTCGGTGACACTGATTTGGAAGTGTTGAAAGAGGCATTAGTTCACATGTTTGATTTTGACGCATCTGCAGCGCGCCCTGCAGGTTCTATGGCTGTGCGCCGTTTGATTTTCTTCAATCATGATAGTATGCTGGGAAATGCCCCGGCTCATAAGCTTTATGAGGCTGTCGAGGTAACGCTGAAACCGGATGTGCTTTGTCCGCGTAGTATATCAGATTATGATATTCTAATAAAAACGGATAGCCTTCCTGCGGGAATCACAGTAGAGGAAATCCCCTGTTAATAGGAGCGTATGTTTGCCGAAGAGGAGTATGTGCAGCTTGCAGCTTTGCAGCACTTTGTGTTCTGTCCGCGGCAGTGTGCTTTAATTCACACTGAGCGAGTTTGGGCGGAAAATGCACAAACTGTTCTTGGTAAACTGGAGCATGGGCGTGTAGATGCAGCCAAAAGTGAATCCCGAGGCTGCGTCTATACCGCCCGTTCCGTTTCTCTGATTTCTCATCAACTGGGAATCAAGGGAGTAAGTGATGTTGTAGAGTATCGGCAAACGCCGGATGGCGAATTGGTGTATCCTGTAGAATATAAACATGGGCGCCCTAAAAAGCATCTGGCAGATGCGGTGCAACTATGCGCACAGGCTCTGTGTTTAGAGGAAATGCACCAATGCCATATACCAGAGGGCTACTTGTTTTACCAAACGTTGCGGCGCCGATATCCGGTAGTGTTTGATGAAGAGCTGAGAAGGGAAACCAGGATTACTATCAAGGCAACCAGAGAAATGTTGCTAGGCGGTAATCTGCCTCAAGCTGTAAAAAGAAAAGAATGCACTTCCTGTTCATTGCTTAATTTGTGCTTACCTTTGCCTGCGGCTCAGCCCATATCTGAATACAATGACAGAAGGTTTAATGCGATTGTTTCTGAATCATGAGGCAACATTTAAATACGCTCTATGTGACTCGAGATGGAGCTCAACTAACGCTGGATGGAGAAACTGTTTCTGTTAGTCAGAATGGGAACAGATTGATTCGGGTTCCCTTGCATAATTTAGAAGCCATACAAACATTCGGGTGGAATATCTGGGCGTCGCCACAGTTGATAGCAGCCTGTGCTGAAAAAGATATTCATGTGGCTTTTTGCTCACCTTATGGTAAAATGTTTTACAGGGTATCCGGATTTACTCCAGGTAGTGTGCTTTTGAGAAGACAGCAATACAGACTTGCTGACTCTGCAGATAAATCATTATCGATAGCCCGCGAAATGATAGCAGCAAAAATCCTTAATGCCCGAACAATCTTGCAGCGTGCTTCTCGAGACCACTCGCAGAGTGATGCACTGCATGAAACAGTGGATTTGCTGAGTAGAAGTGTGCGTTTGGCTCGCAAAGCTGAATCTGCAGCCCAGTTGTTGGGTATAGAGGGGCAATCAGCGGAACTGTACTTCTCTGTTTTTGATAGCATGATTACCGCACCAGGATGGAACTTTGATACACGTAATAGACGTCCTCCTAAAGATCCGGTAAACGCGCTCCTGTCGTTTGGGTATTCGTTGTTAGCCGCGGACTGTAAGTCGGCGCTGGAAGCGGTAGGCTTGGATTCATGTGTGGGTGTTTACCATCGTGACCGTCCCGGTCGTCCCGGCCTTGCTCTTGATTTGATGGAGGAGTTTCGTGCTCCGTTGGCTGATAGACTCGTTCTTACATTATTAAATCGGCGCCAAGTGTCGAAAAAGGATTTTTCTGAAGATGCGGAAGGCGGTATGCGACTTTCAGATGATGCGCGCCGGCTCGTCTTGTCAACTTGGCAGGAAAGAAAATCTGAAACCATCATGCATCCGCTTCTTCAGGAGAAAATTACGATAGGTATGCTCCCGCATGTGCAGGCCAGATTGCTGGCACAACATGTTCGCGGAACGTTAGACGCTTACCCGCCTATGCTTTGGAGATGAATTTGTACCTTATCAGCTATGATGTTTCTACAACTACGCCGGCCGGGCGACGTCGGCTGCGTCAGGTGGCTCGTCTATGCGAAGATTACGGAGTTCGAGTCCAAAACTCGGTTTTCGAGTGTGTGATGGATTATGCCGCGTTCCTGAATCTGCAAAATAAGCTGGCCTCGGTAATAGACCTCAAAACGGATAGTTTGCGTATCTATCCATTTGGAAAAAATAAACGGGATAAAATCTTACATATGGGAGTCCAGCGGGCGTTTGATGTTGAGGCTCCTTTGATTATTTAATTTCGCTCCCGCGAATGTCTGGTACTCATGCAATCACTTGCAGGTTCGCGATAATTGTAAGAGATGCAGACTAAGGTAGATTGAAAGTTCTTGTTGATAATTTAAATTTGAACGAAGCTCTATAGGAGGTCGTTCGCGATTTCTTTTATGCTTGCTTTTAA
>JAFNWZ010000426.1 GCA_017379255.1 Akkermansia sp.
GCTAACGCGGCTCCACCCCGGGCTACTTTATACCGCCCTGACGGGCTCAAAAATCCGCGCACTCCGCGCGCCAGAATAGACCGATAAATTACAATCTACGAAACTTTGGGACACATGTGGAATGCAGGTGGTTCGTGCTGTATGTGTCCCATAGATTGCTGAAAAGGGTATCAAACGACGTATTGTCATCGTATTCTGCCTTCCTTTCAGTGCAGGGGTATCACGCGAGCAGACATCGACAGTAAGTGCACAATTATCTGAAACCCGGCTTTGGACGCTGGTTCTCAATTCGTAAATCGTAAACCTTCGTATCCCAAATCGTTAGGGGTCTTACGGTTCCTGAAGAAATTTTCATTGACTACTGAATCAGTGTGTGTTAGTCTCCAAGGCGTATGAAGCAGTTGATTTTAAGTCTTGCCTTGTTATTCGCCGTTGGCTGCTGGAGTGCTCCGCAGGTAATGGCGCAGGATGAAGATGCGTCCAGCTCTGTCGTTAAGAAAAAAAATAAGAAAGCCAAGCGCGGTGCCCTGAGCCCGGTGGCCAAGGCGCTGGAGGAAGCTGGCTATTTCACGGAAACAGAGGCCCGCCCCAAGGCAAAGTTTTATATTTTCATCTGCTCCGCCTCGTGGTGCGGCCCTTGCCGTGCACTCATGCCCAAGGTAGTGGAGGAGTATGAGAAAAAGATGAAGAAGAATAAGAGTGTTTCGATGGTGCTGCTGGGGTATGATAGTGATGATGATGCCGCCCGCAAGTATATTGAGCATTATGAAACGGATATGCCCGGTGTGCTGAGTAAAAAGGTTCAGCTGGAAAACAGACCCGAGATTCCCGGCATTCCGTGGTATTTCATTCTGAATGCCAAGGGCGATCTGGTTTCCGTGGGGGCTGGCAGCAAGGTGCTGGATTGGGAGGCTGAAATCAAGAAGAAGCCCGAGAAGCCCAGCAAGAAGAAATCCCGCCGCTGAATGGTTTTTCCAATGGCAGGAGCAAGCGCAGGCTTGCTCCTGTTTTTTTATTGAGCTTGCGCCAAAAAAAACGAGCTCTCTTGGCCAGGAGAGCTCGCGGGGAAGGTTATCGAGAGCCTTACAGCGTGGTGGTGCGCATGCCCAGTGCCGTGAGCAGTGCCGTGAAGCGGGCGTAGTCGCTTTCGCGGTCGGCAGAAACCAGGGAGAACTGGTATTCGTCCATGCGGGCGTCTTCCTCTGCTGCATTGCGGAGACGCAGGAGGATGACTTCCTCGGCATCTGTCTGGCGGCCGCGCAGGCGGGCTTCCAGCTCAGCGGAAGGCACATGGATGTAGACATCGGCATAAGCGCGGCGGATGATGGCATCATCGCAGGCGCGGATGCTGGCCGCGCCCTGCACATCGATGTCCATGACCACGTTTTTACCGGCCTGCAGGAGGTCGATGATATCGCTTTTGATCGTGCCGTAACTGTTGCCGTGCACGGTGGCGTGCTCCAGGAATTCGCCGGCAGCCACCTTGGCGGCAAATACCTCCGGGGTGAGGAAGTGGTAGTCTACGCCATCCTGCTCACCGGGGCGCGGCTGGCGGGTGGTGCAGGAGATGGAATAGGCGGTGAGACCGTCCTTTTCGGCGCGGCGGCACAGAGTGGTTTTGCCGCTGCCGGAGGGACCCGATACGATGAGGAGTGTGCCAAGCATGGTAAAAGTACGAAGTACGAGGTGGGAAGTACGAAGTAGGAATTATTCGATGTTCTGGACTTGTTCGCGGATTTTTTCCAGCTCTGTCTTGGCGGTGACAACGAGCTGGGCGAGCTCAGCATCATTGGCCTTGGAGCCGGTGGTGTTGAGCTCGCGGAAGATTTCCTGGCAGAGGAAATCGAGGGTGCGGCCCACGGGTTCTGCCTTGTCGCAGATTTTTTCGAATTGGGTGAGGTGGGATTCCAGGCGGGTCATTTCTTCAGAAACATCGCACTTGTCGGCAAAGAGGGCGATTTCCTTGATGATGCGCTCGTCATCCATGGGGAGGGGCAGGCCGCTGTCTGCCAGACGCTTGAGCAGGACTTCGCGGTGGCGGGTGGCAACACCAGCGGCGCGGACCATGAGCTGTTCGCGGAAGTTGCGCAGGGTGCCGATGCGGGTGAGCAAATCGCGCTTCATGTTTTCGCCTTCCTGGGCGCGCAGGGTGATGAAGGCATCTAGCGCTTCGCGCAGGGCGGGGGCTGCCGCTGCCTCAATGGTCTCAATGGGCAGTTCGGTTTCGGTTTCCTCGGCAATGATGCCGAGACGCAGCAGCGAATCCAGGGAGGTGTCTACCTTTCGTCCCAAGGTGCTTTCTGCCTCGGCAAGCGTGGCGGTGAGGGCGGTGAGTTTCTCCCGGTTGAGGGTGAGGGCACCTGCTTCGCCGGGAACCTGCTGAAGGGTAAAGGATACATTCACGCGGCCACGGGAAACGGCCGCGGCTACGGTGTCGCGCACAGTGGTTTCCAGGGCAGCCCAGGCGCGGGGCAGGGCAACGGCAATTTCTGCCTGTTTGCGGTTAACGCCACTGATTTCTACACGGATGGAGGAACCACCCAGGGGAGCCGTGGCAGCTCCGAATCCGGTCATGCTGTTCATAACGTGTTATTACCGATGATGTTGAGGAGGTGGGAGTCGAGCGAGAGAGCTTCGTTTACATTGAAATTGAGATCTGTGCGCAGGGCTTCGAGCGCGCGCATGCGCTGGAGCAGGTCGGCAATGGGGCGCGCCTGCGCCAGCCCGGCGATTTCCGGGGTGACGGGCTGCACATCCGGCGCATGTGAGGCCAGCAGCACCGCCTGCCCGAGGCAGAGGGAGAGAAGCTCCAGCATCTGTTCTCGTTCGGCCAGGTATTCGGTTTCGATGAGGGCGGTTGTGGCGTCTTTCTGGCGGGCTTCCCAGTCGCGGATATCGGTTCCTTCTGCTATGGCCTTGGCTTCGGCTTTGATGGCGGCAGTGAGGCGTTTGGTAATCTGTTCCTTGCGCTGGGTGAGCAGCTCCTGGAAATCAGCCCGCAGTGCCAGGGCGGCCACATCGGAACCTACGAGGGGCAGGGCGGTTGCCACAGCTGGCAGGAATGCCTGCTGCGCTTCAGAGAGGTGCAGGGTGTTGCTGCCCTCGTGCAGCGGCACGCGCACGCAGCGGGAAAGAATGGTGGTGAGCAGGCGGCTGGGTTGCTCGGTGATGAGGATGATGACGGTCTGCGGCGGGGGCTCTTCCAAGGTTTTCAGGAAAGCATTGGCAGCTTCTTCCATCATGCGGTCTGCTTCCAGGATGATGACCAGCTTGGTTTCTCCCTCATCTGCCCGCAGGGCAAGGAAGGGCTCAACATTGCGGATGTCCTCGATGAGAATCTTGCGGCTCTTGGAGCCGGGGCGCAGAACCCGGCACATCGGGTGCCGCAGGGTTTCCAGTGAATCGGCCTGTGCTCCGTTGAGTTCCTGCGCCATGGCCAGTGCCAGTTCATGGGTGCCGGCGCGGGCGGTGCCGGTGAGCAGCAGAGCGTGCGGCAGACGACCGCTCTGGCGGGCGTGCATGAGGAGTTTGCGGGCTTGCGAGAGGATGAAGGCCATGTTGACGGATTATTTCTCAGGATAGGAACCAAGCACCTTGAATACCGGGCATTCTGCTTTCAGTTCGGCCAGGCAGCTCCGCAGCGGTTCCTCGGTTTCGTGGCCGTTCACATCAATATAGAAGAGGTATTCCCATGCGGTGTCGCGCGTGGGGCGCGAATCCAGACAGAAAATGTTGATGCCGTGGTTGCGGAAGTGCTCCAGTACATCGACCAGACCGCCCGGCTTGTGCGGCACGGTGAAGCAGATGGTGGTGCGATCCTGGCCGCTGGGTTTGGTGTTCTGCGTGCCGATGACCACAAAGCGCGTGGTGTTGGTTGCAATATCCTGCACCTGTTCGACCAGCACATTAAGCCCATGCAGCCGGGCTGCCAGCGGGCTGCCCAGGGCGGCTGCGCCCTCTGCGGCTTTTTCCACGGCCATGCGCGCGGCTGCCGTGCTGCTGGCAGTGGGAATCTGCTCCGCATGCGGGTAATTCTGCTGCAGCCACTGGCTGCACTGCCCCAGCACCTGCGGGTGGGAATAGATGGTGCGTATTCCGGTGGCCGGTATGTTGGCCATCAGGCAGTGTTGCACGCTCTGGTGCACCTGGGCGCAGATGCGCAAGTGCGTGTGCGCAAAGAAGTCCATGGCCTGCACCACGGTGCCGTGCGTGCTGTTTTCCAGGGGGATGACGCCATAATTGACTTCTCCGCGCCCCACTGCGTCAAAGATGTGCGCAAACGAAGAGTAGGGGATGAGCTCCACGCTGTCTCCGAAACGGCTCAGTGCTGCCTGGTGACTCCAGGTTCCTTCCGGACCCAGATAGCCGATGCGCATGTTCCCCTCCAGCAGGAAGGAACAGCTGACAATCTGCCGCCAGATGCTCAGCAGACTTTTTTCTGGTAATGCTCCAGCGTTGAGCTTCAATAGTTTTTCGATGAGTGCGCTTTCCCGCTCCGGAACGAAAATAGGCGCCCCGCTGGCCCGCTTTGTGTCGCCTACCTGGTGCACACAGGCTGCACGTTGCTTGAGCAGTTCTATCAGTTGGGCATCGATGCGGTCTATTTCCTGTCTGAGCTCATCTAAATTCATAACCGTGCGCGCATTCTACCACACCGCATTCTGTCATTCAATCCCGTTTTTGGGCATGCTTCACGAAAGCTGCGATTTCGTGTGAATTGCAAGGTTAAAAGCGACATAGAAGGAAAAAAGTCGTAGTTAAGCGGAGATTCTGTTAAAATGGTAAGAATGGACCTTGGAAAGTTGCCATGCGGAGCTACCATCTCAAAATCATACACCAAGACCGATAAGCGCATCTTGCCATTTTTCTAAAACTTCCCTTTATTGCCCGGATGCAGGGAATGTCGAAAAAGTATTAAAACGATTTGCATTCCCACACACTGGTGACAGCGCTGTGAATGTTTATCAGCTTGCGAAAATAGCTGCTCACAATTATCAGGTACTTAAGTCGGTTATTCTCAATGGAGAGAAATTGCAGCAGATTGAAGGTTCTAATTACATTATTTTTAAGAACAACAAGTTGTTTTTCTGTACGAAGGCGGTCAAAAATTCGTGATGCCTGACCTTTGTTGAATTGGGTAATAGGAACAAGACAGTTTAGCATATTAGTTGCTGTTGCCATATAGATTCC
>JAFNWZ010000040.1 GCA_017379255.1 Akkermansia sp.
GCGCAAGAAGAGCCGCACCCTGAAGCGCGACCTCGAAGTGCTGCGCGAAAACGAAGTGCTGCCCACCCTGCGCACCCTGCCCAAGGAACTGGCAGACCGCGGCCAGCTGGTGTTCCGCATCACAGAAATCTCGCTCAACACCTGCGAACGCCTGCTCACCCTGGTGAAGGCAAGCTACAACCACATCGACAACAACCACCAGGGCCTCAGCAAGGAGCAGGGCGATGACCTGCTCGCCCTCACCAACAAGATTGGCCGTTTCTATCCGGACCTGACCGACATGCTCAAGGCTGGTAACTTTGCCGGCATTGATGCACTGCTCGAAGACCGAGACCAGCTGGGCGAAGATTTTGCCGACTGCATCACACGCCATCTGATGCACAACACCACGGATGAAAGCGGCATGCGCAACGGCATCCTGTACCTGACCCTGCTCAACGAAACACGAGCCATGATCAGCCATGCCTTCGCCCTCATCGAGCGAGTCAAGGAAGTGTACGAAGACTAATTCCTTGCCAGCCAGCCTGCAAATCCCCGGTTTCCCTCGAAACCGGGGATTTTTTACCTCCAGGAAAGCCGAAATTTCTTGACATCAAGCCATTCAGGAGTTAGGCTCTAAATACTATGAGCGAAGATGCAACATGCAACGTCATCTGCCTGAAGTGGGGCACGCGTTATCCCGCAGCCTACACGAACACCCTTTACCGTTCCGTCAAGAAACACCTGCACCGTCCTTTCCGTTTTGTCTGCGTCACGGATGACCCCACGGGACTTGATGAAGGAATTGACGCACAGCCTTTCCCCCCGAATCCCGGATACAAGCACCCGCATGAATGGCCCGGCATTTTCTCCAAACTTGCCATCACTCAGGATGGATTCGCCAATCTGAAAGGCCCCACCTTGTTCCTGGATGTTGATGTTGTCATCATGGATGACATTGACTGCTTCTTTGACTACAAACCGGGAGAAAACTGCATCATCCACAACTGGATTGAATGGCACAAGACCCTGTTCCGCAAACGCCCCGACATTGGCAACTCCTCCATTTTCCGATTTGAAGCAGGCAAGTCCGGCTACATCTACGAGACCTTTATCCGCGAGTTCGACCGCGCTCATGATAAATCCCAGTTCCCGACCGAACAAGCCTTCCTCACCTATGCCATGAAGAAGGTCAACTGGTGGCCGTACGACTGGGCACAGAGCTACAAGCGCTGCTGCCGTCCCATCTTCCCGCTCAACCTGTTTGTTGCCCCCAAGCCCCCGAAAACCAGGATTCTGGTATTCCATGGCAGCCCCGACCCCGACCAGGCAGTTGTAGGCTTTGATGACGGCAAGCCGCACCACAAGGTGCTCCCCGCACCCTGGATTGAAGATTACTGGAAGCTCGATTAACCTCCCCCACATGAAGGAGCCGAACATCGTTTACCTCGCCATCAACCTCCCGTCCTCCATCGAGCGACGGGAGCACATTCAGCAGCAAGGAGCCAACATAGGTATAACCGTTCAGATTGTCGAAGCCGTTTCCGGAAAGACCCTGACCGATGAACAAAAACAAATGTACGATTCACGCAAGCGTGAATCAATGTACATCACCCACCTCACCCCTAACGAGCAGGCATGCGTACACAGCCACCGCAAGGCGCTTGGCACATTCCTGGCAACAACAGCAGATTACGCCGTTGTTCTGGAAGATGACGCCACTTTCGAACCTGGATTCTTATCTGGAATCAAGCATCTGACAACCAGCATACCCGGCTGGGAATGCTGCAAACTGTACACCGAACCCTCCAAATTATATACACTCTGCCCGCCCATCGAGAATGCGCCGGTTCAACCTGTATTCCCCAAGAAAATTCCGTGGGGGGCTATCGGCTATCTGTACTCCCGCGCAGGCGCTGAAAAAATTCTTGCCCATTTTGACAGCTTCTGGCTGGGAGCTGATACCCAGCTGGCCGATATTATGCTGAAGCACCACATCCCGGTAATCGGCGTAGTTCCCAACCTTGTCGGCACACTATATGCCCACAACGAACAAAGCGACATCGATGACGGCGGCCAACGCAACACGGTGACTCCCACCACACAGAACGCACCCGTCCGCTATAAGCGTTCGGCTCTGCAATATCTTCGCTATCGCTTCAGCGTCATTGAACGAGCCGTCGGCAAGTGGCTGATGTGCCGGCAAATGCGCAGCATCTTCAAAAAGACGATTCACTGATTACCTCTGAATCCTCAACACTTTTCAGGCATGTTAAAACTCACCCACATCATCAATAAAGGCGCGCGGCGGCTTTGTCTGCACCATCCGGACGATGAAAACAAATGCGTCAAAGTAGCCATGAACTACCGCCATGTATGGCAACTGAAAAACGAGCTTGAAGGCTACAAAAAAACAAAACACCTTCTCGCTGATTTTCTGCCAGAATACGAAGAGGAACTCGTGGAAACAAACCTGGGGCCCGGGCTGGTCTGTGAACTAATCCGCAACGATGACGGAACCGTCTCCCCCTGGCTGGTAGACGATATGAGAAAGGGGGCCATAAGCCCGGATATCGTCGAACAATTACAGCGCTATGCGGATATTGTCATTCAAAACAACATCCCGCTCTATGATCCGAATCCGTGTAATTTCCTCATCCAGATTAAAAATGGCAAGAAGCGCGTTGTGTTTTCAGACATGAAAAGCTACAACGACTACAAGCCCTGGGTCTACCTGCATCTGGAAAAGGTCATTCCGGCCTTAAACCGGAGGATTCTCAAACGAAGGCTGGCAAAACTTTTCCAGAAGATTGAAAACGCCACCTCCTGCGCGAAATAAGCAGAAAGCTGCTACCATTCTAAAAGAGCAACGAGTGCTGCCGGAAGCAGCACTCGTTGCTCTTTAAATTCTGAAAGAACAGGATACGAACAAATCACTCCTCTGCCTTACC
>JAFNWZ010000427.1 GCA_017379255.1 Akkermansia sp.
CGCGCCATCGCGCAGGGCAACTGGGACCTCGTGGGCAACAACACCCCGGTGTTCTTCCTGCGCGACCCGCTCCAGTTTGCCGACCTGAACCACGCCATCAAGCGCCACCCTGGCACCGGACTGCACAGCGCCGCCGCCAACTGGGACTTCTGGACCTCCCTGCCCGAAGCCTTCCACCAGATTACCATCGTGATGAGTGACCGCGGCATCCCGGATGGTTTCCGGCACATGCACGGCTTCGGCAGCCACACCTTCTCACTCATCAACGCGCAGAACGAACGCATCTGGTGCAAGTTCCACTGGGTCTGCCAGCAGGGCATCCGCAACCTGACCGATGCGCAGGCCGCCGCCCTCATTGCCACCGACCGGGACAGCGCCGGAACCGACCTGCACCGCGCCATCGCGCAGGGCAACTTCCCGAAATGGAAGCTCTGCATCCAGGTCATGACCGATGCCGAAGCCGCCGCCTTCCCCTTCAACCCCTTTGACCTGACCAAGGTGTGGCCGCACGGTGATTTCCCGCTCATCGAAGTGGGCGAAATGACGCTCAACCGCAACCCGCACAACTACTTTGCCGAGGTGGAACAGGCCGCCTTCAACCCGGCGCAGATTGTACCCGGCATCGGCTTCTCGCCGGACAAGATGCTGCAAGGGCGCCTCTTTGCCTATGGCGATGCCCAGCGGTACCGACTGGGGGTGAACCACCACCTCATCCCGGTGAACCGCCCGCGCTGCCCCTTCCACAGTTTCCACCGCGACGGCCAGATGCGCACCGATGACAACCTGGGAGACACCCTCGCCTACGAACCGAATAGCTACCACGAATGGCAGGACCAGCCGCAATTCACGGAACCGCCCCAGAACATCTGCGGCGATTCCGTCCACTGGGACTACGCCAATGATGATGCCGACTACTACGCCCAGCCCCGCGCGCTATTCCTGCTCATGAACCAGGAACAGCGCCAGGCGCTTTTCGACAACACCGCCCGCGCCATGGCAGGCGTGCCGGGATTCATCCGCCAGCGCCACCTGGAGCATTGCTTCCGCTGCCACAAGGAATACGGCGAAGGTGTCGCCGCCGCCTTCGCCCGCCATCTGCCCGCCCCGTAAACGGCGAAGGCAACAGCAAATAAAAAAGAGCCATGTCCTTCTTTTTTCTATCCAGCAAATCTATAATCTGGTAGTCTGTACGGCAGTAGGGATATATCCAATCTTTTATGAAACCTCATTTACCTTTACCAATACTGTCAATAATCCTCCTGCTTTGCGGGGCTCAGGTTCACGCTTTTTCTGAAATTCCTGAAGGATACACCGGCACTCTCGTTCAAACCACTGATTCCCTTAACCTGACAGACTGGACCTCGCCGTATATGAGCGGCGGCGATGCCTTCTTCCAGGTAGACGGTGATATGATAGTAGCTCCGGCAAATCCCGCAAGTAACGGCATTTTTTTCAATGGCAATTCCACCTCCTCCATCCGCATTGAAACAACCGGAAAACTGGATGTACATAATGCCACCATCAAGGCGTATGGCATTACCATATCAGGCAATTACGACCAGAAAACCGGCAGCGGCACGTCCTCTGTATCATTTCACGACATCACAACCTCAGCCACCGGCGGCGCCATCAACCGCATTGATTACGGCACACTGGAAATAAGCAACCAGACCGTTGCCAGCTTTACGGATAATAAAGCCTCCCAAGGTGCGGCCATCTACGGGCGGTACAGCAGCCTGACTTTTACAAACAACAAGTTACTGGCTTTCGAAAACAACGTGGCTACCAACAAAACAGGCAATGGCGGTGCCATATATGGCCAGACCACCACCCTGATTGTGACCAACAACGATGTGGCCCGCTTCTCGGGCAATAGTGCCACTGGCGGTACAGGCGGTGCCTTGCGTATGAATGGCAGCCCGGAAGGCACCACGCTGAGCAACAACGGCGTGCTCGAATTCTCAGATAACACGGCCAAGCAAGGCGGTGCAGCCTACTTCACCACCGTCCTGTTTGATCATAACACGATTCTTGACTTTTCGCGCAACTCTTCTTCGAGTTATGGTGGTGCCCTGTATATCAACACAAAGGGAACCATCAGCAATTCCGGGCTGGTGCGTTTCAATGACAACAAGGCTCAGAATTCCCTTGGTTACAACCAGGCAGGCGGGGCCATCTACAACAATAAATCCCTGACTGTTTCCTCGAATGACGTGGTGGAGTTCAGAAACAATATCTCCAACTACGCTCTTTACAACAAGGGTACCGCAACATTCGACGCGAATGGCGACCTCTGCTTCATTGGTAATGAAGGCGGTGCCATCTTCAGCGGAAGCACGGGCAACTACATCAACATTAAGAACCACACCGGCATTGTGGAGTTCTCCTCCAACAGTGCCAGCAGTGACGGCGGGGCCATTACAGGCGGCTCTGTTTCCCTGACCGGTAATAAGGAATTATACTTTACCAACAACACAACAGCGAACAGAGGCGGTGCTATTTATAACAGCAAACTCACCATCTCCGGCAATGATAAAGTCGTGTTCCGAGGCAATGCCGAAATTGACGCAAACGGAAACACCCTGCTGCGCAGCATATACAACCTCTCGGAAACGCTCCATCTCAGTGCAACCAAGGCAACCGACAGCATTACCTTCTACGACACGGTCTATGCGGGGGGCTCAGTGGAATTAAACAACAACAGCGCAGGCCGCATCACGTTCTCCGGCAAATACACCGCAGCAGACCTGGCAGCATACGGCAGCAGCACCGGAGCAGATGCTCTCAGGAACTCCCGCACGAGCATCTTCACACAATCCCTCTCCTTAGGAGGAGGCTTGCTTGAAGTGGCAGATGAAGCCATCCTCCAGACAAGCACGCTCACTGTGTACAATGGGGCTACGGTAGAATTGAACTCCGGCCACATTTCCGGCACACTGGCGCTGACCGCTGGCGCATCCCTCAACGTAAGCGGCGTCAGCAGCATCTCCAGCGCCTGCAAGCTTAGTGGAGCTGCCCTCAACGTGGTGCTGGGTGCAGATAACCTCAACACTGCCGCCCTGACCGCAGGCTCGGTGAGCGGCCTGGGCTCCTGCCAGTTCACGCTGAATTCCGCGGATCTTGTAGACGGTAAATACTTCATTCTGGAAGCAGTCTCCGGCACCGGAGCCACTATCGCCGGGGTTGAGGGGCTGAGCTGGGAAGGCAACAAGCTCTACCTCACCGTAAGCGGGAGTGACAATACATGGCATGTGCGCGACAATTTCAGCTACAGCGTAGCCGTGGACAACTCCGGCAGCAAGGACATCTCACTGGATGGCGGCACCATGTACCTCACCAAGAACCTGAGCGCGGGAGTCTCCCTTTCCTCCACGGCAGATTCCACCCTGGAGCTGGGTTCCGGAGTAGAGCTGAAAGCCTCCTCCCTTTCCAATGTAGAACACACCATGACCCTCTCCGGCACCGGCACCTTCAACATGGGCAACAGCACAACTGCATCAGTCAGATTTGACGACTGGCAGGGTAACGTTCAAATCGGAGATGGTGACGGCAATTATACCAGCATGTCCGGATTGGATTTAAGCAAACTGAGCACAACCGACTCCAGCATCCGCCTGCAGGGCGTGCGAGGCAGTCTGGCCTCCGGCCGGCAGACGGTGGAAGCAAACCTGGAGCTGGCAGCAGGTTCCGGCATTGCCGCTATGGTGATTACCAGCGCCGATGAGGGGGATTCCGTACATTTCATGGGCAAAATATCCTCTGATGGGGCCGTCAATCTGATTAATGACAGCAAACAAACACACAGCTACATCTTCTCCGGTGATGTCAGTACCTGGAAAGGGCAGATTGTCTCTAACGCAGGAACTCTGAATCTGACCTACGCCGGCGATGCCACCCAGATTGCCACAGATGTACGCGCAGCCGACACTGGCTCCGGCAGCATCGTGAACCTGAACATCCAGAACACCGCCGATGTCATCTTCTCCGGTGTGGTTGAAGATGCACCCACCTGGAGCACCCAAAGCAACCGCACGCTGAACGTAGCAGTGGACAACCAGGGCAACAGCACCGTGTTCCGCCAGGGAATCAAGGCAGATTCCATCCACCTGGCCCAGGGTTCCACCATGGTGGCCCTCATGGATGGCAACCCCGATAAGATTCAGGCCGGCCGAGTAACCGTAACAGCCCATTCCGCCGGGGCAGCCGTGCTGACCGCGGTGGATGTCACCAACGCCGGGCTGGCCCACCACACGAATAACAGTAATACCCGTGGCTCCATCACCAATGCCGCCGTGGTACTGGGTGAGGAAGCAGCCGCGGCAGCCATGTTCGCCATGCCCCGCGCAGCTGTGGTTCCCAGCGAAACATATACGGTAAGCAATGTGGATTTCCACAACTCAACGGTAACCGCCCTTCAGGGCACAGGCGTAACCATGCGTAACATCACCATGGATGCAACCTCTTCCCTGCTGGGTGATGCTTCTGGCAACCACCTGATTCAGGGCACAGAAAACAGCCTCACCCTTGCGGGTAATGCCCTGCTCGTGGATACGGATACAGCCACTATTTCCTACAGCTCCGACCAACTGGCAGGTTTCACTCTGGCTTCAGGCGCGGCGCTGACTCTGGATGCCACCCTCCTTGAAATCCCCACACTTACTCCGGGTGAATATACGGTGAACATCCTGCTGGCTGGATTCACGGCCTTAGATGGGGTGCCGGACATCAGCTTCAGCAACGCTCCATGGGCCAGCACGACCACCAATACATGGGTAGCCGATAGCAAAGGACTGGTCAGCTCAGTCACCATTAACACCATTCCCGAGCCCACTACTGCCACCCTGAGCCTGCTGGCACTAGCCGCCCTGGCCTCGCGTCGCCGCAGAAAGTAAGAAGCCAGGCAGACAATCATGCCTCCCGCATCCCCGTCCAGGGCCTCTCCTGGGCGGGGATGATTTGTTATCTCGGGCCCAGCCCATCCATCCGCGCATAAAATAACGCTGCGATTCCCGGGAGGAATCGCAGCGTTCGAGAATGGGTGTACCGGGGAAATTACTTCTCCTCGATGGTCACATCGTACTCGCGGCCCATGATGTTGAGCTTCATGTTGCGGCCGGAGATAGCGGCAGCCACACCCACGGTGGAGAGGGCAGCCGGAGCGCCGAAGTTCTCCTGCTTGGGAGTGGTGGGCGGCTCGGGCTTCTTGCCGGCATAGTAGTCTTCCAGCTGCTGCGGGAACATGCAGTAAATCACGCAGTTCTCATCGGTCACGGGCAGGCCCTTGGCGGCGAGCTTGTCGCGCAGGTCCTGCATGCCGGGCTTGATGAGGTCGGCCGGGCGGCAGGTGATGGGTTCCTTGCCCATCTTCTTGGCGCACATGGCCTGCAGTTCGGGATCCACGGGGGCGGGAGTGCGGCCATAGTAGCCCAGGGCCACGTCGGCGCACTGCGGGGTGATGTTCTTCCAGCGGCCGAACTTCACGTTCATCATGGCCTGCACACCCACAATCTGGGAGGTGGGGGTTACCAGCGGAATCCAGCCCAGAGCCTCGCGCACCACGGGGATTTCAGCGAACACTTCCTCGAACTTGTCGGTCATGTTCATTTCCTTGAGCTGGCTGCGGAAGTTGGAAAGCATGCCGCCGGGCACCTGGTAGCGCAGCGTATCGCTGTTCACGATTTCGTTGGCGTGGCTGGTGAAGCGGGAGAGGCTGTCGTACACGGGCTGCAGCATGGCAGAGATTTCGGAGAGCTTCTTCTTGAAGTCTTCCTCGTCCTCCAGCTTCGGGGCGCGCTCGTAACCGTTCATGAGGGCGAGCATGCGCATGCAGTCCGGCTGGCCGGTACCGTTGGCGAAGGGGGCAATGGAAACGTCCACTGCGTCTGCACCGGCATTGATGCCGGCCACGTAGGTGGCAGCACCCAGACCGGCGGTCTCGTGGGTGTGAATCCACACGGGCAGGTTGCAGGCCTTCTTGATGGCCTCGGTCAGGGCGGCGGTCTCAGCCGGGGGAATCAGGCCGGCCATGTCCTTGATGACGATGGCATCAGCACCCATGTCGGCGATTTCCTTGGCCAGGTTGGCGAAATATTCCAGGTTGTGCACCGGGGAGGTGGTATAGCAGATGGTGCCGTGAGCCTGGGCTCCGGCTTCCTTGGCGGCCTTGATGGAGGTGCGCATGTTCTGCGGGTCATTCAGGCAGTCGAAGATACGGAAGATGTTCATGCCGTGCTTGGCACTCAGCTTCACGAAGGCTTCCACCACGTCATCGGCATAGTGGGTGTAGCCCACCAGGTTCTGGCCGCGCAGCAGCATCATGTGCGGGGTCTTGGGAGCCAGCTTCTTGAGGGTGTCCAGACGATCGAACGGGTGTTCGCCCAGGAAGCGGAGGCCGGAGTCGATGGAAGCACCACCCCAGGTTTCCAGGGCGGAGAAGCCCATGGTGTCAAGGATGGGAGCGATTTCGAGCATCTGCTCGGTGGACATGCGGGTGGCTGCCAGGGACTGGTGGCCGTCGCGCAGTACGGTGCAGTTGAATGTAGCGGGTTTCATATCTTAAAAACTTCGGTTAAACGATAATGATTCTATGGCCTTATCCTACCATAAAAGCAGCATTCGAGTCAAGCAACTAATGACGCAGGGCTATCAGAAAGCGGCAAAAAACTTCTCAGCCTCCTCACATACCCGCACCGCAACCGCATTCACATCCATGGTGGAAGCCTCCAGGCAGAGGTGGGCAGATTCCTGGTAGAACGGGCGGCGCTCGGCATCCAGACGCTCAAAAACAGCGCGGCGGTCCGTATTCTGCAGCAGCGGGCGGTTCACACTCCTGGCGGTGCGCACCAGCAGCGCGTTGATGGAGACATTCAGCCACACCGTGAACCCCAGCATGCGCAGCAGCCTGCGGTTTTCCGGGCGCACCACAATGCCGCCCCCCGTGGAAATGATAGAGGGATTCGGCGTGGGATTCTGCAGCAGGTAGCGCAGCAGCGCGGTCTCCAGCGCGCGGAAATGCGCCTCCCCCTTCTCCGCAAAAATCTGCGGAATCGGGCAGCCGATCTGCTCTTCGATGATGGCATCCGTATCCAGCAGCGGCATACCCGTCCGCTTGCTGAGCGCCTTGCCCACCGTCGTCTTGCCACACCCCATCAACCCGATCAGGATAATCGGGCGGCCCTTGGTATCGAGCGGATGTATCGGCGCGGCAAGCATACATCAGAGCGGCTCAGGCCTCGCAGATAATCACCTCACCGCGGAACACGATGAGCGCCGGCCCCGGCTCTCCGCCCTCCACCGTCACGCTGTCATCATCATTCACCACACCCGTCACCACACCGTCCGTAGTTTCAAAACGGATTTTGTGAGAAGCAGTCTCCAGCAGGAAATCCACGAAGGCAGCAAAACAGCGCATTCCATCGGCGCACCCTGCCCCCTCTGCCCCATCGGCATGGAAAAAACGCATACGCACCGTCCGCCTGGACTGCCCCGGTTCTACAACAATGACCCCATCCGCCCCGATACCGAAACGGCGGTTGCAAACATCCTTGATATTCTCCGGAGTCAGCACCGAGGAGAACGCAAGGTCACGGTTATCCACCATCACAAAGTCATGGTCAGCCCCGGTCATCTTGTAGAATTCAAGCATCATAGCCCCGCCATTCTAGCAAAAAACAACCCGCAGGAAAAGGCAAAATCCTGCCCACCCCAGCATTTTTTACCGCAGCTTTAATGAAGTCCGGATAAATCAATATTGTAATAAGCAGGCTCTTCACTACCAGCTTCGAGGAACATAACCATATATATGGGAGCATAAGTAATCCTGCCCACCCTTTTCAGATTATCATTGCACAACACAACAGCTTCCGGGAATGAATACTCTGAGCTATCCATCATATTAGCCAGCGCACGATGAACGGTGTAATCCTTACCTGATTTAACTTCTATCGGCAATACTTCCCCGTTCCGCTCAATGACGAAATCCAACTCTCCTCTCTTCTTGCTGTTGTAGTAATATGGATGAAAACCATGTGCCACCAGCTCCTGCGCCACAGCATTCTCGTAAACAGCTCCAAAATTAATTTCCTTATCACCAGCAAGTACTTTCAGCTGAATACCAGAGGCATACTGCGCTGCCAGCAGCCCCACATCACTCTGGAACAACTTGAACAAATTGCGCGAACGAGCCAACAACAGCGGCACTTTAGGTTCCTCGACATTGTACACGGGAAGTGCCACCCCTGCATTCTTGAGCCACAAAAAGCCATCACTGTAGCGCTTCATCTTTGCATTTTTATTTAAACTCTTAAGAATAAAACGCTTATTCGCAGCATTAAGTTCAGGCGGGATCAAATCAAATATCTCCCCAATGTTCAGCTTGCGCGCAGGATCGTACTGCGAAATATCCCGTTTGTATAAGTTGATGATGTCTTTCTGGGCTACAGCAACCTCGTGCAGATTGTGGCTTGCCAGATATTGGTTAACAGCAGCCGGCATCCCGCCTACAACCAAATATAAACGAAACAGCTCCATCATCTTGTTATGAACAAAAGTATCTACCTCTGAGCGTTTTTCCCAGGCAGAACGCAACCGCTGTACGATAAAAGGCTCGACCCCAAGACAAGTGATAAATTCCTCAAAATCGAG
>JAFNWZ010000428.1 GCA_017379255.1 Akkermansia sp.
AAGATTTACCTGGGCGAGCAGTTCAAGATGTAAGGGAATGCAGAACGCAGAATGCTGAATGCAGAATAGAAATCCTGGTCGCGGCTCCCGCCGCTCCTGGAAGAATCAAAACGCTCTGAGATGAATCTCAGAGCGTTTTCCGATACCACGCGCTGCCGGGAGGCTGCGCGCTAACTAGATATTCTGCATTCTGACTTCTTCCAGAATGCTGCAGAGCTCCTCATAGGAAGCTACGCGCGAAAGCCGGGGCCGCAAGGGCTTTGTACCGGGAATCCCCTTGGCATAGGCCAGCAGGCGGCTGCGCATGGCTCGCATCGTCACCAGTTCATCTCCATAATGGCCGCTTTCCAGCGCCATGCGGGTGTGGCGCAGCATAAAGGCAATGCGCTGCTGCGGGGAGGGAGGCTCCGGCACATTCCCCGTGCGCAGGTATTCCTTCGCCTGGCGGAACAGCCAGGGCGCATTCATGGCGGCGCGGCCAATCATCACCGCCGAGACCGCCGTTGTCTCCCGCGCCCGCTGCACATCCTGCGGGGTGCAGATATCGCCATTACCAATCACCGGAATACTCACCAGGCGGGCGCAGCGGTCAATCATCTCCCAGTCGGCTTTGCCGCCATACTGCTGCGAGCGGGTGCGGCCATGAATCGCAACAGCCTGCACCCCGGCATCCTCCAGGCGGCGCACCGCCTCCGGCGCGCAGATATGCTCCTGATCCCAGCCGATGCGGATTTTCGTTGTCACCGGGCAATCAGGCCCCAGTTCCTGCACCACTGCCGCGGCCATGCGTTGCAGCAGCGGCAAATCCTTCAGCAGAGAAGAGCCACCGTTCTTCCCCACCACCTTGGGCACGGGGCATCCGGCATTGATATCCAGGAAATCCGGTTGCATGGCATCCACGATAATGCGGGCAGCGGCGGCGCAATGCTCCGGCACAGAGCCGAAAATCTGAATCCCCAGCGGGCGGTGCGCATCCTCAAACTCCACATAACGGCGGTTGCGGCTCCAGGCCTGCAGCACCCCCTCCGCTGAGACAAACTCCGTCACCATCACATCAGCGCCCTCCTCCTTGCACAGCGTGCGGAAGATAGGGTCGGTCACCCCGGCCATGGGGGCGAGGTACAGCGGGAAAGCAGAAAAATCCGGCAGAGACATGGTTACCAGATCAGTGTTTCGACCCACTCCATATAGGCAGAGCAGAGTTCCGTTCCATAAAAAAGCCAGATGAAGGCCGCAGTAATCAGCGCCGGGCCAAAAGGCATGGGCGTGCCGCGCCCGATGCGCGCCACCAGCGCCGCTGCAATACCGATAAAGCTGCCGCCCACCAGCGCAAACACCACGCCCTGCCAGCCGCAGAGCGCACCGATGGCGAGCGCCAGCCAGGCATCCCCACTGCCCATGGCTGCCCGCCGCGCCGCATAGCCCCGGCATGTGCCGCGCAGCTCCTCATGCTCCTCCAGCGCCAGCTTTGTGCCATCCGGCAGGGTCAGCGCGTCTACAGAAAACACCAGTTCCCCTGCTTCACCGCCGTCCAGCGAAGCAGCAGTCAGCGTGAAACGGTTACTGCCCTCCATGAACAAATCGCTCCACTGCAGGCGCTCAGAGCCGATGAGGAGCTCCACATCCTCGCCGTCTGCCGCCTGGCGCAGCACCCAGTCCTGCGGGGCATCATAGGCCTGCTGCTTACGCCCGAAGAAAAACTTACCCACCCAGGCCACCAGGCGGAACAACAGAAAACCACCAAAAGCCCCGGAGAGGCTGCTCATCAGCCCCTGCAGCGGCTCCATTCCCTCCCCGCTGAACCAGGGCGAGAGCAACGATACCGCCACGCCTGCGACTGTTGCCACCAACGCCAGCGAGGGCAGCACCACCATCTGCTCCCAGTCAATGCACAGGCAGGCCAGCATCACCGCCGACCATACGCACAGCAGCACCTGCGTGAAAATATCATCCGTGCAGAACCACCAGGCCACTGCCGCAAATAACAAGCCGCACACCAGCTCCACCACGCAGTAACGCGCTGTATAATGCTTGCCGCAGCATGCTGTGCGCCCGCGCAGCAGCAGATAGCTGACGACCGGCAGATTCAGATACCACGGAATCGGAGCCTTGCACAGCGGGCAGAACGAGCGACGGGGTTCATTCACGCTCATCCCCAGCGGCAGGCGGTAAATCACCACATTCAGGAACGAGCCGACACAAAGACCGAATAAGCCGAAAAACAGAGGCAGAAGCCACGGAAACGCCGCCGTCACCCCCTGCGTATATGTGAACATTTCTTCCATATCAAGCGTTACGCCCCTACCTTACCACAGTAAGGAAGCAGGGTCAAACGAGAATTCCCTAATCTTCAGACTCTGACTCCTCCTCCAGGCGCTGCATCTCCTTCAATATCTGCAGAATCTTCAGCACCGCTGCAGATTCCGCGTCCACTTCCAGTTCACCAGCTTGCTCAGAATCCTCGTCATCCGCCACTTCCTCTACCCACTTTCCGCCATAGAAAACAAAACTTCGGTACGTATCCTCCTTAATGTCTCTCAATAATTGCGCGAAACCCTCATCGGATGTTTTACGCTGTTCATCAACGCAAACATCAAGAAGGATTTCCATCCTATTGCGCAAAAGCGCCATCATGCAGCAACTTGCCGTTGTCCTCAGATTCAGGAACTCACGTTCCCGCATCTGGAGGTACAGCACCTCCTTGTACCGTTTCTCAACCTCAGAATAAGCAATTTTCTCATCCGTCCTATCAACAATGACCTCAATTAACTGATTATACAATTCCGCTATGCGGCGCAAACGCCCCATGCGCCCGGTTGGGGCCTGCTCCCAGGAATCCTTCAAAACCGCATGTAAAGGAGGCAGGACACACGCAAGAGTCATACACCACTCCCTCAAAGCCGCCGACTCTCCATACACTGGATATACCTGGTCTAAATATACCAGATGCTGCGTACCAATTTCGAGTTTCTCGCGTTGCTCTGCCGGCATTACATTCAGCACCCTTCTCTCCTCCCCGGGATTCGGGCATAAGGAGCCCCAGCGAATGGCCAGAGCCGCCACCCGGGATATCCGCGTTTCCAGAAGGCCCGCCTGTTTATTCCCCAGGGACACAGCATCATCAGCACCACACACACAAGAAGCCGCATCGCCAACCCATGACAGCAACTCGCAGGTATCGGCAAACAACTCCTGCGCATCCAGCTCCACGGGCTGCGCAGGCGCAAAGGCATCAAGCGCCCTTGCCAGCGGAGCAGAGCCATACGCCACAGGTTGAAGTGAAAGCAAGCGGTTCCGCTCCCCGGCATATCTCTCTACTTGCTGCATGTATTCCTGCGTCAGTGATTCCAGCAGGCCGACCGCAGCTGAGTTCAACCGGCAGGCAGCCAGCGCCCGGTTCACCGCAGCTATCTCCGCAAGAAGCACGCGGCAACGCGAGGCCGCAGCATCTGCGCTTGCCGCATCATGCACCGATTCCAGCAATCCCGCCAACAACTGGTAACGGGCATTGCCGAGACACAGCAAATTCTCCGCCAGCTTTTCAGCAGCGCGGCAGGGAACACCATCCTCCAGCGTTGCGCTCACGGGCCGCAGCAGCGTGCAGCAGGGTTCTGCCGGGGGGGCGGAGGGGACTTCCTCTCCCCTTCTCATTTTCCAGCACACGGCACAGCTTAACGCTAATCCCGCCAGCAATATTAAAACAATTCTCAACTTCCGGTGCATTAACATACCTCACTCTCTCCGAAGCAAGTTACCCGTTTTGTCTAAAAACTCCGCATAAAGGGGAGCCGTGCCGGCTTCATCATAAACATACACCTTCCGGAATACACCATCTACCCAGGAAACAGGTTCACCAGCAGCATTACGGTAGGTCACTTCTGATTTTCTGCCCAGAGCATCATATTTAATATCCTGATAAGCAAATCCATCTATGCTATTCTGCGGTTTTCCGTCTTCATTCAGATAAGTGATTCTGAACAGATTGCCGTCCGTATCATATTCCATTAGCAGAGATGCGTAGCCATCTGATTGGCGGCACGGATTGCCATCAACACCCAGGAACACCTTCCTGAATATGCGATTCTGCGAATCATATTCCTCGTAAATACCAGCATACCCCCCTGGCATCAGCATCGGTTTTCCATCCAGCCCAAGGAACAGGTGAAGCGTCTCCCGCCCCTCAGCATCATACCCGGTTTGAAGACCGGCATTACCCTCAACGTTCAAACAAGGATTGCCATCTTCCCCCAGATACCAGCGTTTCACTTCACGCCCCTGGGCATCATATTCCCTGCACACCCCTGCAAACCCGGCGGCCTGTTTCATCGGGCGTTCATCTGCTCCCAGGAACACCACCTTAGTCACATGGCTCTGCGTATCGTATTCGCTGCGGATGCCGGCATACCCAACCGGCAGTACCACCGGGGCGTCATCCGCCCCAATGAACACCCGGAGCGTTTCACGCCCGGCGGCATCATATTCCATACGCAACCCGGTGTTACCATCCGGATGCTGGCAGGGCTTACCATCTTCGCCCAGGTACCAGCGTTTCACTTCGCGCCCCTGGGCATCATATTCCTTGCGCATGCCGGCAAATCCTTCTGGCTGCAGTTTCGGTTGCAAATCCATTCCAAGCCACATGCAGAGCGTTTCGTTTCCATTTGCATCATATTCCTTGCGGACGCCAGCATAGCCACCTGACAGCATCACCGGGGCGCCATCTACCCCAAGATACACTCTGAGCGTTTCATGCCCGGCGGCATCATATTCCTTGCGCATGCCGGCATAGCCTTCCGGCTGCAGTATTGGC
>JAFNWZ010000429.1 GCA_017379255.1 Akkermansia sp.
CGCATTCTGTCACCCGTTCCACGGGTTCCTGTTATTTTTTTTGAGGTAGCAGGCGCTGCGCGTGCTAACGCACGCTTGCACCTGCCTAACATCTGTCGCCCACTGCCGTGGGCTATAAATTTCCGCTCGCTACGCTCGCCGCTAAATTACAATTTAGCAGCGTATTGTCAATTAGCTGTGCTACAAGAATTTGAAAGCAGTTCTAATGAAACTTTGGGACACATGTGAAAAAATACGCCATTTCTCTGCAATTCGCTTGACATTTTGTCAGAAATGAGTAAACTCTCCCCACCAAAACGAAAAACCAAATTACTTTTCATCTGAATTATGGCTCACACTCAGTCCGCTAAGAAGCGTATCCGCCAGACGATTAAGCGCACCGCTATCAACCGTTCCATCATGTCCCGTGTCCGCACCCTCCGCAAGAAGGTTGCTGAAGCCGTAGAGACCAAGGACGCTGCTGCTGCCGCTGTTGCTTACAATAATTTCGCTTCCGCCATCGACAAGGCTGCCAAGAAGGGCACCGTGCCGGCCAACCGCGCCGCTAACTACAAGAGCAAGGCTGCGAAGGCCCTGGCCTCTATCGCCTGAGTTCCTTTTCAGGTTTTCCGTTTTTGAGCGTGGCGGAGTATCGGTAGCAAGCCGGTGCTCCGCCTGTCTTTCCTATGTGACTTATGCGCCAGGATTATAAGGAGATAGCAACCACGGTGGTGAATGACCCCACCAATTACAAGCTTTGTGTAGTTTGCGGGGCTATTGTGGACAAGGAGTCCCCCACTTGCCCGGATTGCCTGGCGTACCGGTTTGATGATAGTCCCTCACGCGTGGCTGACCGCGCACTGGATCTGGCCTCAAAGCCGCAGAATGCGGTGTCGCACCACGATACGTTGGAATAATGATGCTTCCCGTTGGCCGAATTTGGCAGTTGGCGCATGAGTGCTGGCAGCTCCCTCCCGGCGGAGCTGTGATGGGTATCCTGAATGTTACCCCGGATTCATTTTCGGATGGCGGGCGTTATACCGGGGTGGAGTCTGCGGTGGCGCATGCGCGCGATATGGTGCAGGCCGGGGCAGATATGATTGATATTGGCGGGGAATCGACCCGGCCGGGGGCAGTTGCGGTGGATGTGGCTGAGGAGCTTCGCCGTGTGCTGCCTGTAATCGAAGCTTTGCGGGCAGCCATGCCGGCGCTGCGTCTATCCATCGATACACGCCATGCCGCGGTGGCCCGGGCTGCTTTGCTTGCCGGGGCAGATGTGGTGAACGATATCACTGGACTGGCAGACCCCGCTATGCGCGCTGTGTGTGCAGAATTCCCCTGCGGTGTGGTGCTTATGCATATGCAGGGAACGCCGCAGACGATGCAGATTGCCCCGCATTATGAGGATGTGGTGGCAGAGGTACGCGCTTTCTTTGAAGAACGTATGGCGCTGGCGCAGGCAGACGGGATTGCGCCGGAGCGTATCTGCCTGGATCCGGGCATTGGTTTCGGTAAGACGGTGGGGCATAATCTGGCGTTGATACATGAGCTGGAATCCTTGCGCGTGCAGAACCGCCCCTTGCTGATGGCGCTTTCCCGCAAGCGGTTCCTGGGTACTCTGTGGGGGGATGCGGAAGCTGCGCGACAATCACCGTTGCCAACGGTGGTGATGAGCCTGCTGGCGGCACAGTATGGGGCAGATATGCACCGGGTGCACGATGTGGCTGATATGCGCCGTGCTCTGGAGTTGCGCGCGGCGGTGAGTTCTCCTAATAATTGGAGCTAACTGCTCGCTAAAGCGTTTGTTGTTGCGTAGAATGCGCCCTATGGCGTATCTGGTTTCATTTGCCCTGCTGGTGGCTTTGGGGGCGTGGATTGTGGGGGTGTATAACAACCTGGAGCATTTGCGGGGAGTCGTGTGCAGCTGCTGGGGGCAGTGGCGGCGTGCAACGCACCGGCGCAATGAGTGCCTGAATGATTATGTGGCTGCCTTTGCTGTGCTTATGCCCGTGACTTCGACGCTGCCGCATGATTTGCGGCGCATGGTGGAGGCGTCTGAGAGTTCGCTGGCGCTGGCGCTGGAGCCTTGCTGGAGTGGTGTGCCTGGTATGCCGGGCGGGGCAGAGCTGGTTCTGCGGCGTGCCGTGGCCCAGTCGCTTCAGGTGGTGGAGGATACGCCGGTCATGCGCCAGCATGAGCACCTGCAGCGGCTGTGCAGTTCCATTTCTGTATGCCTGTACCAGCAGGACCAGATGGCGGCATCGTTTAATCACGCGGCGCAGGCGTATAATGCGGCGCTGGCTTCACCATCTGCCCGGCTGCTGGCACCCTTGCTGGGGTTTGCACGGGCTGCTGCGCTGGAGATGCGGGAAGCCCGCAGCTCCTGAACCGGTGCTGCGGGCTTCGTGTTATCTGAAGTAAAATCAGGTGGCGAATCAGGCCTGTTCACCTTCCACATCCGGGAAGATGAGTTCCTTCGGAGCCGGGGTAATGGACTTGATGGTCATCATCACCGGGGTGCCGCCCATTTCAAGCGGCAGGCGCAGCTTGTCGCCCACGGAGTGGCCAAGCAGCTTGGCGCCCAGCTTGGAGCTGTATGCCACGATGTTTTCTTCCGGTACGGAGTCCCATGCGCCCAGAATGGTGTATACCACACTGCGGCCCTTGGGGGCGGAGAAGGTCACCTGGGTACCCATGCCGGTTACGCTGCAGTCCACGTTGCTGAAGTCGGTCGGGTCGGCCTGGGCGAGCAGGCGGGAAAGCTCTTCGCTGCGGCGGAGCAGCACGCGCTGCGTGGCCTTGGCGTCCTGGTAGCCACCGTTTTCGCGAAGGTCGCCTTCGGCGCGGGTGATTTCCAGGTCGTGCTTGTTCTTGGGCAGACGCACATTGATGATATCCTCGAGCTCGGCCTTGCGGGCTGCGTAGGAGCGCAGGGAGACAAACATGGTCTGCTTCTCCTTGCCGCCGCGGCGGTTGAGGGCAATCTCCTGCAGGGAGGGATGCACCTTCATCATGTTGGCGAGCAGCAGGTTGCGGTCAAGGTCGGGCAGTACGGAGGAATCGTACAGAGCCTTGGCAAAGGGGCGGGCCTCCAGCTCGGAAAGACCGCCTACCAGGTCGGGCGCCAGGTCCTTGTCGTCCAGAAGCAGGTTGCGCAGGCGCAGGGCGCGGTTGGGGCCGCCCTCGGAGCTGTCGCGCTCGATGGCGCTCATGATGGCTGCACCCAGGGGCATCAGGTTCTTGCTGACTACTTCTGCCGCGAGGCCTTTGCGCTCCTTGCAGATCCAGATAAGCACCTCGGGGCTGAGGCTCTGGCGGGAAATGCCGTTGGCGATGTCGCTGAAGAGCTGTTCCTTGGCGCCCTTGCTGATGATGAAGTCAGCAGCCGGGGCTGTGACCTTGGCGCCGCCGAACAGGAAGATGTTGGTGGCATAGGGCAGCCAGCTGTCGCCCATGGCTTCGGGCAGTGCCTGGTATACCTCAAGCTGGCGGGCGGCGCTCAGCTCACCAATGTACCCTACGAGTTCCTCAGAGGTGATGCTCTTGAGCTTTTCTGCCATGGTGGTGATGGTGGTCACTCCGGCGGCGGTCAGGGCTGCATCCATGGCGGCCTTCTCCTCATCGGTGGAGGCTACGGCTTCGAGCAGTTCATCGCGGATGATGACAAGCTCCAGCACATGCTGGGGTTCAGTGTGGCCGCGGGAGATATCCTCTTCCATGGCTTTTACCAGCTTGGCGACCAGTTCGAACTCTCCCTTGAGCACGTCCATGCGCGCCATGTCCAGAATGCGTACGCAGGATTCCAGAGAGGTAGCGTCGGAATAGTCGGCCAGCAGGGCTTCGGCTGCAGAGGTGGCGGTGCGCAGGGCAATGGCTTCGCCGCGCTTGGTCGGCAGGCGGAAGCTGGGGTTGTCGCGCATGGCGGTGCGGGCTTTTTCCCACCAGTTTTTCCACTCAGCGGCGGGAATGATGCGGTCGCTGAGGAACTTTTCCAGATCCTCCGGCTGCATGGGCAGTACATCGTTGATGCCTTCGCGCAGGGAGATGTTGCAGGTCAGTACCATGCGCACAAAGTCAAGCATGGTGTCCTTGTCGTTGGCCTGTTTCTTGCAACCTTCGGGGTCATCAAAGCAGGCAATGAGGAAGTGGCCGGCGGGAATCGGGGTCAGCTGATTGAAAGCGAGCTTGAGGCCCAGAATCTTGCCTTCGTTTCCTTTTTCGAAATCAATCTTGATTTTGCTCTTGGCCAGAGACCAGACGGCAACTTTGCCCACACCCAGTTCCTGGTGCATTACATATTTACCGGGGGAGAACTGGTCGAGACGGGCCGCAAAATCGGCCGGAATTTTGCCAGCAGCTACTAATTTTTCAAGGTCGGCATGCATACGTGAATGACATGATACCATATCTTTGGTCAAGGTCAATCCCTGACAGTGAAATTTTGTGATTTTTTTTGCGGGTTGATAAAAATCTCCAATTCCGGAGGCCGGAATTGGAGAGGAGTGGTAAAGGAGATGAGGAAGTGCTTATTCACCGCGTACGGTGGTGATGTTTTGTACGACGATGCCGAAATAACGATTGCAGGTTCTGGTGATGGAGCTGATGTTTTTGATACCGCCGTTTTTCTGAGCGAGCTCCACGGAGTCATCACCCGTGTGGAACAACCAGAACCACCGGGTGGAGCTGGATTTGCCCACAAGCGTGGGAATCGGGGCGTTTTCCGCTTCCTCCATCTCCGATATATTGCTGACGGAGGGCTGCATGATGCAGGCGCTGCACAGCAGAAGGGAAATCAGCGATGGAAGAAGAAGCTTTTTCATTTTATTGCGGGGTGGTCCGGGGTGTAGACGGAGTCTGGAGTAATTTGAGTACATCCGGTGAGGAGGAGACCTTTGCAGCCTCGCCGGCTCCGGTGGCGCTCGCCTGCAGGAGCGCCTTGACGGTATCGACATGGCCGTTGTGTGCAGCCTGCATCAGGGGTGTCCAGTCATCCTCATCCCTGGCGTTGATATCAGCCCCGGCGGCCAGCAGGGATTTGACAATGGCGGTGTGGCCGTTGATGGCAGCCACAATCAGGGGAGTCCAGCCCACGTTGGTTTTGGGGTCGCGCTGGGCACCTGCTGCCAGCAGGGTATCCACCGTCTTCTTGTCCTCGCTCATGACGGCGTAGGTGAGGGCGGTCTCCTTGTCCTTGCTGCGGGTTTCCTTACGGGCTCCGGCTTCCAGCAGGACCTTGACGGTTTCAGCCTTGCCTGCTTCGGCGGCGTGGGAGAGCGGGGTGCGCCAGCGGCGGCTGCGGGTTTCGATTTTAGCGCCTGCGGCAATGAGGGCTTTGAGGGTGTGCACCTCGCCTTCCATGGCGGCGTGGGAAAGGGCGGTGAGCCCGTCCTTGTCCTTTGCTTCAATATCTGCCTTGTTGAGCAGGAGGGTCTGGAGAGCTTCAACGTGGCCATTGGCGGCGGCATAAATGAGAGGGGTGGCGCCGTCACCATCAGTGTCGTTGATGCATTTCGGATTATCTTTCAGGAAGGCAAGAATGTGTGTCGTGTCGCCGTTAGCTGCTGCATCCAGAATATCGCGGGCTTGTTCTGCGCCGTCGTTCACCACGATTTTTCCACCGGGCAGCAGGGTCATGATATCGGAATTACCTTGTGCGCGGGCATAGTCCAGCGCGGTGTTGCCCTGTTTGTCCTTGGCTTCTGCGTTTACCTTGGCTGCCAGCAGGACGCGCACCACCTCCTCGTGGCCATTGAAGGCGGCGGTCATCAGTGCCGTGTCTCCCGTAGGCATCGTTGCCTCCTTGTTGGCGCCCGCGGCCAGCAGGACTGCCACTACATCATCGTGCCCCTTGGCAGCGGCTACGAGCAAGGGCGTTTCGCCTGTGCGCAGGCGGGTCTCCATATCGGCATCGGCAGCCAGCAGCAGCTGGACAATGTCTGCATCGCCATGAGCGGCAGCAAAGTGCAGGGCGCTTTCACCGGCATAGCTGCGGGTGTTGGGGGATGCTCCTGCATCAATGAGAACTTTGACGGTGTCTGTGTATCCGCGCGCGGCGGCCATGAGCAGCGGCGTGCCGCCTTCCTTCATGCGTGCTTCCTTATCTGCCCCGGCGGAGAGCAGTAGCTGCACCATGGCGGCCTGGCCGCTTCCTGCAGAATGCAGCAGCGGGGTCCACCCGGTGTGGTCCCGGGGGTTCAGGTAGGATTTGGCGTTGATAAGTGTGGTGGCCACATCCAGATGGCCGGTCTTGGTGGAAAGAAACAGGGCTGTTTCACCGGTGGGCAGGGCTGTGTTCACTTTTGCCCCGGCGGCAATCAGCGCCTTTACGATATCGTTGTGGCCGTTGAAAGCGGCGAACATGAGGGCAGTTTCCCCCTGCGGGCTTGTTTTTTCTAAATCAGCCTTGGCGGCAATCAGCAGCTCGACCACGGCCAGATGCCCGTTGGTGGCAGCGGCCATCAGGGGGGTGACTCCATTCGTGTCGCTTACATTCAGAAGACCCGGGTTGGCCTGCAGCGCGGCACTCGCTTTTTTCAAGTCACCCCGGGCGGCGGCGCGGATGAGTTCCGGCGATGCTGCCGGCTGGGTGGCCTGGGTGGGCGTGGCGGCATCGGGAACGGCTGCAGCGGGTGCAGCCAGCAGGGGAAGGCCTGCTGCAATCAGAAGCCGGGAAATGCAGGATGATGAATTCATGAATGTAATGCTACTAATACTATGGTCATGATACTCCATCCTTCCGGCTGCTTCAAGCCAAAAAGGGACGTTTGGACGGGAATCGGGCGAAAAAATGCATATTTCAGCCCAGAATCAGGCTGATAAGGCGCTGCATGTCCGCAGTTGTATACCGTTGGTCAAGCGGCAGGGGGAGTAACTGGCGCACCAGCTGGTTCTCTGTATCCCCTGCATGTGTGGCGTCAATGACCTCCGGCCAGAAGAGCGGGAGCGCTACTCCGGCATCGATGAGGGCATCCCGCAGGCCGGGAATCCCGCTCACCAGGGGATAGCACATGGGGGCGTGTGCCGGGGAATCCGGCAGTTGCAGACGGTTCAAACCACCGAGCGCCCGGTGCAGGGTGGTGTAGTTCTGCAGGCGGCGGGTGGCAGCAGCGGCAAAATCAATGCTGCGCAGCAGGCGGCGGGTCAGGTGGCTCATGCGGTATGGCGGGGCGGTCAGTGCCTCTTCCGCCTGTTCACTGGCCATCAGAGCTTCCGCTGCGCCGAGTTCCAGCCGCTCCAGCAGGTGGAGACTCGTATCGCAGCTCACGGCGGTTTCAAACGGCAAGTCATTCAGCGGGAAGGGGGCGTGCGCCACCCCGCCGTCTGCCACCCCGCAGAACTTGCGCGGGCTGTAGAAAGTGGGAATACCGGGCAGTGGTGGGCAGTAAAGAGCCGTTGTGGCATCCACGATGCAGCGCCCGGGCAGTAGTGCCGCCGCCTGTTCCACCGCGTTTCCGGTAAGCCCGAAATAGTTGACCAGCAGCACCATGTCGTTCCGCCCTGTATCGGGCAGCAGTGGTTCCAGCTGCGGTGTGCAGGAATAGCGGCTCACCGGGATATGCAACCGCGCAGCAGCCTGCAGCACCGTGTCGCAGATGAATCGCGGTATCCAGATGCGCTCAGGCCGGGGATGGTGGCGCAGCAGACATTCAAAGGCGGCTCGCCCGCTGCTGAGCCAGGCGCAGCATTTGCCCTCGGGATAGGGGAAATTCCCGTATTCCGGCAGCTCCAGCCCGAAAAATCCACCCATCATGTCCTGCATACGAGCACACTTTACACTTGCGGTGCGGCAGCGTCCAGAAAAAAATCTTGAAGAGCGCCAATCGCTCCGTTTATAATGCAGGCATGATGAAGCGCATCTTGCTCATGGTAATTTCCTGCTTTGGGGTGGCTTGTGCTGCACCTCTGCAATTTTATATTGCTCCGGCAGAAGGTATTTCTACCTGGGAAGCACCCTTGGTGCGAGTGGATGCCGCCGCGCTGGCTGCGGCAGAACAGTCCGCGGAACAGGCGGAAAGAGACTACCAGCAGGGGCTGGGTACGGCGCTGGAGAGTGCAGAGGCGCAGCTGGCTTTTGTGCGCTTGCAGCGGCCGCTGTGGTGGTCTGAGGTCGGTGCAAAAATGCAGCGGTGCGAGCTGTTTTCCGCGGCGCGCAAAGTGCGCAGGATTGTGGAAAAACTGCACGGGGACAAACTGGTGAGCGATGCGGCTCTGTACCAGGCGCAGCTGGATGATGCCTGGACCCGCGTGCTCAGTCTGGCGGGGGGCAGGGACGCGGAGGTCACTGCCGATAAATTGAAATGGGCGGCGGAATTGCTGGAAAAGCTGGAGGAACTGGTGATTGCCGGAGTGGAGACGGGGCAAAATGACCAGGTGGATGTGCTTCTGCTGAAAGCGGCCCGCGGTGAGGTGAAACTGGCTGCCTGTGCTCGGTATGCAGAGTCTCGTCCGGCTGCGCTGCGGGAGCTGCAGGAGACGTATGATGCCTTGGCGGAGTTGATGACAGCCCGCGAAAGACAAGGACTGTGCGAGGCTGATGCAGCAGAATCAGCCCGGGCGGCGGCTCGCCTTTTCCGCCGGGAGGCCTGTCTGGAATCCCGGGATGACAGCCCGGAGCAGGTGGCTGCGCTCAAGGAACGATGCGATGTTTTCGAGTCTCTTATTCCGCTGATTCAGCAGCGGGCAGAAAGAGGTACAAAGAGAGGACGTCTCTTGAGTTATGAGGCGAAGTATGCTTCGCCTCATCTGGAGCGCCTGCGCCAGCACCATGAGTCTGCTTGTAAAAAGCTGAAGAAATGAGAATTTTTCCCGTCCTGCTGCCCCTTTTGCTTCTGCCGACTGCCTGCCGGCAGGTGGTGGATGTGGTCAATGTGAAACAACTTGCCCCGGATGTGGTGGCCTGTGGGCAGAAGGAAGACTCCTGGTATGAGTATATGCCGCAGTATGCGCCGTACTTCTGCCTGAAAACCCGGTATTCCCTTGCGTGGCTCGACCCGGAAATGCAGCTGGGCTACTGGCGGCTGCTGCATCCGGAGCCTCCGCACCGGGTCATCATGGAAGCCCGGGGAGACACGCTGCTGCTGCACCGCGGGTTTGTATGGGACGGGGTGAGCTTTGGCAACACCGAGCCCCGGGAACTGGTTCCGAGTCTCCTGCATGATGCTCTGTACTACGCCCGGCAGGGCAATGCGCCCATTCCGCGCCGGGAGGCAGACCTGGTGTATCTCCGCGCAGCGCGCAGGTACGGCTGCAGCAGCAAGTATACCGATTACCTGGGGGTGCGTGCATTCGGCGGCTTTTTTGGAAAACCAGAGGGGGTGGTTCCTCCGTTGCTTGAAATCACAACTCCGGAAACACCCCCTGCGGCTTTGCCTGCGGGCGAAAAAGTGTTTAATTCACTTCTACGGTGAGGGATTCACCCTGCTTGAGTTCAAGCTTGGGGAAGAGGATGAAATCATTAGTGAACACGGCCTCCGGTGCGCTGCAGCCCGTGGCATTGCGCCCGGTTTCTGCCGTGGGGAACCAGACGGCGCAGCGCTCCTTTGTATCGTAATTGGCGGTGATGGTGAAGCGCTTGGCGTTTTCCCAGGTGATGCGGTAGGGCGCCTGGGCGTGAGATTCATCCAGCTGCGCTCTCCAGGCGGGGTCGCCGTAGAATGCCACCACATCGCGGTCATGCACCAGCCCCATGGTGTCCTGGGCCGTCTGGTTGTTCAGGCGGATACGGGCCTTGATTAATTGGGGGAAAAGGCTGCCGGGTGAGAACATTTCATCGTTGAATTGGACATCCAGAAGCCTGGGGTTCAGCTCCGTGGTTTTGTGAAGGAGGAACTGGTTATTCAGGAACCATGCTTCTGCCAGGGAGGTGCCGGCGGTGTTGCCGAAGAACGTGCCCATAGTGCCCCAGCCGCCTTCGCCATACCAGGAGGGAACCGTGTACCCGACAACCTGGTTGCAGGAGTAGGCGGAGAGCGCGGTCACGCACATGCTGTGAGGGCTGTTCTGCGCATTGCCGAACAAGCAGTTGCCGGCGGCCAGCCATACGCGCGGTGTGGTATCGGGGGTAACTTCGCTGTATTTTCCTGCCAGGCTTGCCAGTTGGGCCGTGTCTCCCTGGCGCGCGCTGCGCAGGGCAGGGCCGAACTGTTTGAACTCATGCCCCGGCAGCTGGTGGAAGCGGTTGCCGTATGAGAAGATGAGTCCGCGGCTGAACGGCATTTCCAGGTTGAATTGCGTGGCGTGGCTGGAGGTGACGACAAGCTGCGGTGCCTGGTGGGAGAGCTCGCCGTTGAAGATGCCCAGCAGCTTATCTTCCGGCCCCCCCGCCGGATATGTGGTGGTGGTGGGTTCACTGTAACCGCTCTGTTCACGCACGGGGGCATCCGTCCAGTCGGTGATGCAGCAGCTGTGTTCAAAGCGTTCGTGGTTCACGTTGGTGGTGCCCAGCATGCGCTTGATGATGAGCGGCTCTCCTGCCTGGGCAATGCGCATGGCATCGCTGGCTGTATACCCCGTCACAATGCCCCAGATGCAGTCGCCCCAGGGGTCGTCATCTACCTTGCGGGCAGCGCGGTGCAGGTTGTTGACCAGGATGCGGTCTACCTCCTGCGGGCGCAGGACACAGGCTGCATAGCGCGCGCCCTTGCTGCGGAGTGTCTGCACCAGTGCCTCTTCGCCCAGCTCATCCAGCGTGCAGATGCTGGCTTCCGGGTATTTTGCTTTCAGTGTTTCAGCCACTGCGGCCCACTCCGGTTCTGCCATGGTGCTGCGGGTGGAGATGATGGTGTAGCCGCCATCCGCCGGGGTGCTTTCCGGTTCCTGTTTGCGGATTTCTTCTTCAGCCGCAGCCTGCGGCATGGTGAAGAAGTAGTTTGTGGTATCCTGTGGGCCGAATACCTCGCGGGCCAGATTCTGGATTTCTTCCAGTGTAATGCTCTTGAGGTCGTCCAGAATATCGCGCACCAGCGGCAGCTGGCGTTCATCACTTTGCAGGCGGGCCAGGGCGCTTTCCCAGTACCCCATGGTGCGCAGCTCCTTCTGTGTGCGGGTGATGTACGGGCGCTGGGCGCAATCCAGGTCTTCCTGGGTGATGAGTCCGCGCCCCAGGTCATTGAGGATGGCATCCATGGCGGTGTTTACCTTGGTGCGGTTGCCTACCACACCGGCGCTGGAGGTCGTAATGGTGGCGGCGTTGCTCAATGAGGCATGCGTGGTCAGGCGCACGCTGGGGGAATAGGTTTCGCCCAGCTGGGCTCGGATGCCGTCGAAGAGCTTTTCGCGGGCAATGGAGGAGAGTATCGCCAGCCGGCGGTTGCGGCGCTGGTCTGTGCCGTCGCCACAGGGACGCACCTGGGTCACGATGGTTTTATCCAGATCTGTGGTGTACGGCAGGAATTTGCGCAGCCCCCATCTGGTGTTCTCAACGCTGGTCAACCCGGCGGGAAGTGACTCGAATTCGCGGTTGCGGGCAGGCATGGCGCCAAAAGTGCGTTGCAGCACCGGTAGCACATCCTCTACCTTGAAATCTCCCACAATGCTCACTTCCATGGCCCCCTTCTGCAGCCAGGGGGTAAGCGCTTCCTTTACCTGGGCGGTTGTGCAGGCTTCCAGTTCGCTGCGTTCCGGGGTGGTGAAGCGGGGGTCGTTGCCGTACATGGCTTTGGGCGCCTGCAGACCGTATGCTCCGTTCGGTGTCGTTTCGTAGCGCTTGAACATGGAGGGCAGGGAGCGCCGCATCTGCACTTCTCCATCCTCCCGGAAACCGGGGTGCAGGATGAAGGCTGCCAGCAGCTTGCACTGCAGTTCAAAATCTTCAGGAGTGGTGTTGGCGCTGGCACTGAAACGGTCAGAGCTGACGCCGAAGTTGAGCGCCACGTTGCGGCCTGCGAGGATTTTTTCCAGGTCTGTGACATCGTGCGCCTCCAGTCCACCCATACGCATGACCGGCCCGGCCAGCATGGCAAGCCCCGGGGTCTGCAGGAGGCGCAGCGCACCGCCATCGATGCAGGCATTCACGCTGATGCTGCCTTTGCTGAAATCCACGGGCTTGAGGTTGATGCGCACACCATTGGAAAGGGTGAGCGTGGTGACCCCCAGGTCTTCAATGACCGCCTGTTTTTCGATGCTGCCAGGCTCGCCGATGGTATCATAGGCAAAGGGAGGAAGTTCCTCCACAACGGGCGGTGTGAGTTCCTGCTGCATGACGGAATCGTACACCTTGCGCAGGTTTTCCGGGGTAATGCCTCCGACCCTGGCCCCAGTGAGCATGAGCTTGGCGCGGGCGGCATCAAATGCTTCGTTCAGCGCCCGGCGGCAGATGTCCGGATCCATCATAATCCGGGTAATACCAGCTTCAAATGCCCGCTGGTCCTCCTCCGGGGTTGTCACCTTGGTCTTGGTGTCCAGCGAATCAATCAGGAGGCTGGCCATGCTGGCGGCATTGATGCTGCTCCAGCTGCTCTGGCTGCGGGTGTATGCACCGCGGATGGCGGCTTTGGTTTCCTCCAGTTCATCACTGGTGAAGCCATACTGGCAGGCGCGGCGGAGTTCCAGCACTGCTGCTTCCAGGGCAGGCTGCCATTTGTCCGGAGCAGAGGCTACTCCCATGTTGAACATGCTGAGGGTTTCGTAGGTGTCGTCCTTCGATACACCTGCCTGCAGGAAGGCCGAATCAGCCCCACGCGCCATGCGTTCCAGACGCCGGTTGAGCATGCTGCATGCCAGCTCCAGCGGCAAGTCCTTGATTCGCTGCTCCATGGTGTCGCTTTTGGCTTCCCATGGGTCAGAAATGATGAGGTTGATGCTCGTGACGGCGCTTTCCGGATTCTCCTGCACGGCATCGGCTGCACCCAGGTTGGTCGGGCTTCCGGGGCTGATGCGTGCGGCGGGCGGGGTATCAGGCATGCTGCCGAAGTGCTTTTCCACCCAGCCGCGGGCGGTGGCCGGGTCAAAATCCCCCGTCACAATCACAGTCATATTGCGTGCCACATAGTGGGTCTTGTAGTAGTTCCTGAATACCTCATACGGAGCTCCCATAATCACCTCTTCTGTGCCGATGGGCAGGTAATCGGGCAGGCGGGTGCCGGGGGCGGCGTGCCGGAACATAGCAATGCTGGCGCGGTAGCTGGCGGAGTCACGGGCATAGAGTTCACTTTTGACGATTCCTCTCTCGTGGTCAATAGCGCTGTCTTCCAGGGTAGCGCCATCGGCAAAATCGCGCATGATGGTGAACGCAAAATTCACCGTTTCGTCATTCAGATTCGGCAGGTCCAGCATGTAGACCGTGTGCAGCAGGCTGGTATAGGCATTCGCATCCCCGCCAAAGCCCAGCCCCATCTGCTGCATGGTCGGTATGAGCTCGCCACGTTTGAAGTTGCGGGAACCATTGAAGACCAGGTGCTCCAGCAGGTGGGAAATACCTTTTTCGTGTTCCTGCTCATCCAGCGAGCCCACGTTTACGAACAGTCGGACACTGGCGCGCCCTTTTGGTTCTGCCGTGGGGCGGATAATGTAGCGCACGCCGTTGGGTAATTCGCCTTTTTCCAGTTGCGGGTCTTCCTGCAGCTCTGCAAGGGCTGCGCTTTCTGCTGCCACCGGAGCAGGGGATGCCGCTTCCTGGGCGCTGAGCAGGGGTATACTCAGACCAAGCAGAATAATTGGGAGGAGGGAATGGTATTTCATATTAAAATGCTATGCTTATCTGTTATAGGGACGCTTTCTTGCAGAAAAACGTTCAAAGGAAATTTAGCAAGTTGCTGACAAATCGTCAAGTGCGCATTGTGTGCGTAGCAAAATGCGCTGTGTATCGGGGGGGGGCGCATGCAGCGGCAGAATATCCGGCATGCAGAGCCGGCGTGACAATCGCTTTCTGCCATATTCAGGACGCCCCGGCTGCCTTTTGAGTGGGGATATTGAGAGAGAACAGATTAATCTGGCAATTATATCGGAAAACGCGATAAAAATTGCCGGAATGGTAAGAGCGTAAGGGGAGAAATTGGGTTGGAATTACTTTTTAATGATAATTGTTAAGATTTAACTGTACATCGCATCTGAAATGAGATAGACTAATCCAGAGTCCGCGGTTGAGGCACATCTTTTGCTGAGGATGGTTGCTTTGTCGTCTGTATAACTGAGACTGAAATATATTATTTATACGCGAGTATCTGGTATGAACGAATACGGAAAGATTTTCTCAAGCTGTACGGGGTATCCTGAGCGCCGCACATGTATGCTGATGGTGACGCACGGGTGCAATCTGAATTGTACGTATTGTTACGAGAAATTCAAGAACGCCGGCAAGAAGATGAGTCTTGAACTTGCCATGGAAATTATCTCGCGTGAGATGGCAATGGTGAAAGAAAGTGATCAGTTCACGGAACTGGAGGTGGATTTTATGGGAGGGGAGCCGCTTTTGCGCTTTGACCTCATCAAGGCTGTTGTCGAATGGCTGGAAAGTGAACCGCAACCGGTGCCCTATATCTGCTTTGCCACCACAAATGCTACTTTGTTGACGGATGAAATGAAAGAGTGGTTCCTCCAGCACCGGCAGACGATTATGCTTGGTGCCAGTTATGATGGACTCTCTTCTCTGCAGAGCGAGAACCGGGGCGAGAAGTCAACCCATGTTGATTTGGAATTCTTTAAGGAATTATGGCCGGAACAAGGATTCAAGATGACGATTTCCAAAGAGAGCCTCCCCTACCTCTTTGAGTCATTGAAAGTGGCAGCAGAGCGGGATTACCGATTGGATGCCTCACTTGCACAAGGGGTGGACTGGAATCTGCATGATGCTGAAATTTATCTCGAACAGTTACGGAAACTCAAGGATTATTATCTGGAGAATATGAATCTGATGCCCAGCAATCTGCTGACCCGCATGCTGGTGGGGCTGGGAGAGCGGCGTTCAGAGCAGCTGAAGTTCTGTGGCAGCGGCGTGCACATGTGTACCTATGATGTAGATGGTACGAAATACGGATGCCACATGTTTACCCCCATTGTCCTGAATGAGCGGGCTCTGCCCTTGGATAAGTTTGACGGCTGGGATGATGGTGCAAAGCTGACAGACCGGGAATGCGAAGGCTGCGGTATGTCCCGCTGGTGTCCCACCTGCATAGGGTTTAACATGCTGACCCGGGGCGATGTGACGAAACGGGACCGCCGGTGGTGTGCTATGATGGCAGTACAGGCCATCGTATGCTGTGAGTACCAGTTGGAGGCTTTTTCAAAGTTTATTCCAGCCCATGATTTAAATGAGGAGGGAGCCAAGGTGGTATCCGCCGCGCTTAGTGCGTATGAATACCTCAAGAATGTGGATTTCCGGAAACCATTCCCCCAATGAGAAAGAGAGACCCGCACCTCTCTTTCATTAACATAACTCTTCCCCTAACTAATTAGAACTAATACCAAAAATAAACAATATGAATATAGACCCGGAATTATTGAATGAACTGCACAGTGCCGTGAAGAAGTTCGAAGCAACTCAAGGCCGTGTAGAGTTTGAAGTGCAGCAGACAACAAACTGCTGGGGCTGCGGCTGGTCCTGCATGGGCTCGTGCACCGGTAGTTGCGTGGGCTGCTGCTATGTGACCTGCTATGCGACATGCGTCGGCTCATGCGTTGGTAGCTGCGTGGGCTCGTGCTACTGGTTTGCATACTACAGATAAGCCATACCGGCAAAGCGTATCGGATTTGGAAAAATAGACCTTTCCAAATTGGGAGAATCAGGTTTCTTGGTGACGGGGCAGTTGTCGATATGATAGACTTGTGCTTCTCATACTGGAGGAATACCAGACGCCGTTTCTGTGTGGTTTTATTGCCTGTTGCATTAAAATTAGCAGAAATACTCATACCTGTGCTATTGGGGTGTCTCATCACCGATTTGGCGCAGGGTGGGGCAGGCTGCCAGATGAGAATCGTATGGTATTTAGCGACTATTGCGTTGTTGCACATACTGAACCTGGTGTTTGATTACTGCCTTGAGCTGCTGAAAGTCCGGGAGAAGGTGGATTATGCAGTATTGCTGAAGCGGTTGGCCATGACCAGGCTGTTATACATGACATCGCAGGAACGGGAGTCCCGCACCGTGGCAGAGTGGGGACAACGCGTTTCCGGCGATACTCAGATAGTGGCAGATTGTGCCAGCAGTGCAGTGCTGCAGGTGAGTGGCGCATTGTGGATGCTGCTGTTCACAACAGTGGTTGCTGTGATTCAGGCACCCGTTTTTCTGGTGCTGATGCTGTTTTTATGTGCGGTGTTTTTCCTGATCTGGCGCCGGAACCAGCTGCGTTTGTTTCAGACCGCAGCAGCCCAGCGAGAGACGGCATACAGGGAAAGCTCTCTGGCATATGACATGGTGGTAGCAGCTTCGCTGTTTCCCTTGTACCGGGCCGTGACCCGGATGTTGGCACGGTTCGTGGCGACCATAGAGAACACCGGAAAGGCGGATGTTGAAGCCGCGAAACGCAGTACGGTATACACCAGCCAGATCAAGAGCGCGTTACTGGTGGCAAATGTACTTGGCCTGGCCGCAGGGGCAGTCCTTTATACTGCCGGTATGATTCAGATTGGCGCCGTAGTCACATTCAGTATGCTGATGGGGCTTGCCGCCAGCCACATGGGACAATTGGTCTTTGTTCTGCCTGTGCTGAATCGCGGTCTGGAAAGTTACGGCTCCCTGAAGTCGTTTTTCGGAGAACTGGCATGGACACTTCCTCTGGAACCAGAAGCTGGGAGCAACCAGGGCAACCAGCAGTCTCGGTCAGAATTTGCAGTAGAAACAGAAATGCTCGAATTTGCCTATGCAAGCCGGCCTTTTCCCGTGTTCAACAAGCTTTGCTGGCGGGTGAAAAGGGGGGCTTACGTTTCCATATTGGGAGGAAACGGCGTGGGAAAGAGTACGCTGATAAAGCTGCTTCTGGGAATTCTGGAGCCGGAAACGGGATGGGTGAAACGCCATTTCCATGTTCCCGGCTATGTGGCACAACACACGGCCATACTTAAAGCCAGCCTGTGGGATAACGTGACGCTGTGCGATTCATCGGCCTCCCCGGAACGGGTGAATGACGTCATCCGGCTGTCCATGCTGGAGAATCTGGTGAACCGCCTGGGAGGTCTCCACGAACAAATCTGCCGGGAGCAACTTTCCGGTGGTGAGGTTCAGCGCATAGGCCTGGCACGGGCTCTGATGCAGAATCCGGATATCCTCATTCTTGATGAGGTGACCAATAATCTTGATATTGTTTGCAAGGGCGAGGTGTTCCAGGTTCTCCGTGGCTTGAAGGGGCGGTGTACCATTGTTTCCGTTTCTCATGATATGGAAGCCCTTGCCGATTCGGATGAATGTTATCTGCTGCAGTGTGGTACCCTGCATCAGATTACAGGTGACACGGCCCAGCAGCGCCGTGAGGTGGCTATAACATTGATACAGAATTCATACGCAGATGATAAGTGAAGATGACAGCCTGAAAGTTCGGGATTTGGTGATACATGGTGTTGTGGATGACCTCATGGCGGATTCCCTGTTGCGGGAATTCCAGACCGGGGGATACCGGAACGATACGCATTTGCGTTTGTTCCTCAATTCTTCCGGCGGCAGTATGTCCATAGCCATGGCTATTGCCCGTATCCTGCTCAGCAGCTTCCGGCGGATTTCCACATACAATTTGTCGAAAGTCGATTCTGCTGCAATCATCATCTTTCTGGCAGGTTCTGCCCGCTATTGTTGCCCCACGGCAGGCTTTTTGTTTCATGCTCCTAAGATTCAATTGAATGGTTCGTACAACCAACGCGAATTGATGGAATACATGGCACTCCTGCAGTCTGATTCGGAGGTGATGGCGCGTTATTATCACGAGCGCGCCGGAATCCTGCCGGAAGCCCTGCAGAATTATATGAAGGAGCAGACCAACTTTGACTGCAGTATGGCTCTTCAGACTGGTCTGGCCACTGGAGTATGCGAGAATCCTCAATTCAACAATCCCCGATACCTATACGCTGTTCGTAACCAACAGATGTAACTTTATAAATATTAAACATACTAATACAATTACTAATTATGAAATATACATATAAAATGAAACACGAATTGCGCCGCTGCAGCCTGTTGCTCATGGGCATTTGCGCGGCATGGTCCATGCAGGAGTCACAGGCCGCAGAGGCAGATGCTCCCGGCGTCTCCGCAGAGGCTGGTAGCAGTGTGGCTGGTGTGGCATGCGGGAAGATGGAAGGCGAACTCATCAAGAAGATGATGGAGAATGAGCAGTACGCGCTGACCTTGCTTAAGGGCGTGGTGGATAAGCAGACGGCAGATGCCGCGGCTCCCGCGTTTGTGAAGGTTTCCAGCCGCCGGGCTGCATTCAGAGGCGCTGTCTATTCCATGGGCTACACGATGCAGGAACTGAGCTCACTGCGGAACGCGGCTGCTCTGCAGCAGGTCATGTCGGTGAGCAAGCAGGCAGAGGCAGAGCTGGAGCGTATCAAGGATGCTGATTCATACGGCTCTGATGCCATGCGCGATGCTGCCGGATTAAAAACGCGGCCTGAGCCCTCCGTTTCTTTGTTCACGCCTCTGCTGAAGGAAACGCGTGATGCCATGCTTTCCATCACCGAGGCCTGCGCCTTGGTTGAAGGCGCTCAAAAGGGACAGGTTCTGGCATCGTATTATCCCCAGATTGCCGAATTGTGCCTTAACTGGCAGCTGTTCAACTGCTATTCACAGGCCGTTCCCGAGACAATCATTGAGGCATACCGCGCCGAGGAACCCTCGTTCATGGCCGCGACGTCGGAAATGGCAAAGATGTTCATTGCGGGCGATACGCGCGAATATGCAGAAGTGATTGTTCACATGCTTCCTCCGGTGAGCAATGCCGTTCTGAAGCATATTGTGGGTGACCTCTCATTGCAGAATGCTATGCTCGATGACATTATTTCGGCCTATGCGCAGATTAATGCCGCCCTTTCCGCGGTAAAGTGTGAAGCAACGGCCAGTCAGTCACTGATTCAACTCAAACCTTTGTTTGATTCGCACCGGAATCTTTTTGCCCGTGCCCAGGGGTACATGACTCAGGCAGATGTGACCAAACTGCCGAAAGTGGCTGAGTTGCAGCGTGCTTCCCGTGTTTTTGAGGCGACCGTCCGCAACCTGGAGTCCCTTGAAAAGCCTTATTACGGAAATGAAGGTCCGAAGAATACCATCCGGACCTACATTGGCGTTGGTAACTGATTGATTTGTTTGCCATAATGATTACCGGGTGGCAGGACTTTGTCTTCCACCCGGTAATTTCTCCGCCTGAAACGTTTTTTATGGGAATCCCCCCCTCCACC
>JAFNWZ010000430.1 GCA_017379255.1 Akkermansia sp.
CGCGGGCTCAGAATTCGGCGGGCGTTCGCCCGCGGATTAGGAAGATAAATTACAATTTATCCATTAAAATGGTATTAACAGAAGTTCCTGTCTTGAAAGAGCAGCACCCGCATTCCGGTTGGAACGCGGGTGCTGCTTTCAGAAATGAATCAGCGGTGAGAATTACTTCTCGGGGCTGAGCACGTAGTAGTTGTCAGCAGTGGAGCGGCCCTTCTTGGTTTCGGGGAAGAGGCTCTTGCCGGCGGGCAGGATGTACTTGTCCTCGCTGTTTTCGTCCTCAGTCAGTTCCTTTTCCAGGTCCTTCACAGAACCGTCGCAGGAAAGCAGGAATGCATGGCCGCGGAAGGAGTTGCCGTCGAATGCCAGCTGGTCGCCCACATAGGGGGTGGCGGAGGGGTAGACGCCGCAGATGGCGAGCGGAGCGTTGGACTTGTTCACGCCGTCCTTCATGTTCGGGTCTTCGGAGTTCTTGCGCATCACATAGCCCATGGCGTTTTCACCGCGGGAAAGAGCCTGGCCATTGGCAAGCTTTTCGTCTCCTTCCTTGCTGATGTTCAGCCCGTTGCAGTTAATTTTGGCGAAGAAGGGCTTTTCGGATACGTTGGAGGAAGAGTAATAAATCTGGCGGAAATAGGCGTTGGAGGAATCGCCGGTGAGGGAACCGAAGTTCAGCTCAGGCTTGTCGGTCTGCAGGCTTTCAGCGGTGCTGTCGCTGGGGTAGCTGCCGTAGTCTGTCTTGAAGCCCTGCAGCACGGTGTGCAGAGACTTGAGGTTGGAGCTGGCCATCTGGCGGTCGCCGTCGTTCATGTGATCCATGATGGGGCCATAACCAATAGCTGCCAGAGCAGCCAGAATGGCAATCACCACCATAAGTTCGATAAGGGTGAAACCCTTGCGGTTTTTCTTAAGTGCAGATAATTTCATAGTGTGTGATGAAGTTTGCTAACGTTCTATATATAGCATGGCAGCCGCGCGGTGGCAAGCGCAAATGAGCATTGCGCCAAAAAAACGCCCTGCCGGGGTGGGGGCAGGGCGTGGAAAATTATTGGAGGTAGGCTTTGAGTTCTTGCTCGTAGAGTTCGGGCTCAAGGAGGAAGGAATCGTGCCCTTTCACCGAGTGGATACACTTGTAGCGTGAATCAACCCCGTTCTTGAGCAGTTTGCGGTGGAAGCAGGAGATATCGCGCGCGGTGAAACAGCAATCGGTGTTGATGGAGAAGAGCATGAAGCGGATGCTGTGCTCTGCGAACAGCCTGAACGCTTTATCCACGCTGCCCAGCCCGGAGAAGGAGGCCAGGTCGTATCCGGCCCAGAGGTTGATGATGCGGATGTAGGCGTTGGCGTCGTAGCGCTTGGCAAACTTCGTACCCTGGTGCAGCATGTAGCTTTCCGTGTTGCGCTGCGGCATATACCAGGTGAGCATGCCCTTGCGGTCGGAAACACCCTTGCGGGCCCGCTTTTCCAGCCCCCGCTGGTTGACAAAGAGTTTGTGGGAAATCATGCGCGCCAGAGCCAGGCCGCGGCGGGGCGGGTCGCTGAGCGGGTAGCGGCCTTCGCGGTAGGCGGGGTCGAGCTCAATGGCCAGAATCTGCTCGAAGGCATCGAGCTTGTGTTCGATGGCGGGCTTGTAGCCAGCGCCGATGATGATGATATTCTTGATGCGCGTGGGATAGAGGGTGGCCAGCGAGAGTGAAAGCATGCCGCCCAGGCTGGGACCGACCACGGTGAAGCGGTCGATGCCGAAGTGGTCGAGCACCTGGATTTGCGCCCGCGCCTGGTCGTTGGCATTCACCAGGGGGAAGCGGCTGCCCCAGGGCTCGCCATCCGGGGCAATGGAGCACGGGCCGCTGCTGCCGTAGCAGCTGCCCAGGTAGTTGATGCAGATGATGAAGTATTTCTCTGTATCGAGCGGCTTACCAGGGCCAATCATGCGGTCCCACCAGCCTTCAAAGTTTTCGGGTTGCCAGAAATCGCCTGCCTCGGGCAGGGAGTCGTTGTGCCCGTGGGCGTGGTGGCTGCCGGTCAGGGCGTGGAAGAGCAGAATGGCGTTGCTCTTGTCGGCGTTCAGCGTGCCGTAGGTCTCATAGGCAAGCTGGATGCCCGGCAGGGTTTCTCCATTGTCGAAGGTGAAATCGCCAATGGTGTGAATCTGGGTGCGGATGGTCTGGTTCATGGCGCTGATACGAAAAAAGACCGGAGCTGCAGACACCGGTCTTTTTTCTGTCAACATCCCCAAGCAGAGCCGGGGGATAGGCTTAAATTCTTACTTCACGCCCTTCTTGCTGAGGCGGGTGCCGGCCGTCGTGCCCTGACGAGCCTTGAACTTGGGATTGCTCTTGCAGATCACGTAGAGCGTACCCTTGCGCTTCACGATCTGGCAGTCAGCATGACGGCGCTTCATGGATGCGAGTGAGGAAAG
>JAFNWZ010000431.1 GCA_017379255.1 Akkermansia sp.
GCATCCTAGGCTTGCGGGCCTGTTTTTGCGCTTTTCCGCACTAACAGCTTGCAGAGGCTCCCGGATTCTGGTAACATGACACCGTAACAAATACACATTTTCCACACTATGAATCTGAGACCTTTGGTATGTTCTGTGCTAGTGGCTGCTGCCGCTCTGAGCGGTGCTGCGGAGCCCCGTTCCGAACAGCCCCGGCGAATCGAAGAGCCTCCAATGAGCTACAAGGGCGAGCCCTATAGACTCTGGATGCTGGCTCACCATAATACCTTGGTTCTTGTAGAGCTGATAGAAGAAACCGTCCTGCCGGTTCAGCATGGTATTTATGAACCGCATCGTATCAAGGCTCGCGTGATTGAAACCATCAAGGGCGAGCCGCTGCCTGATGAATACCTGGAGTACACGAGGACGCGAGAAATTTCTAGGAACGCACAAGGAAAGCAGCCGGGCTCATATCCCCTGAGCGGTCAATTTCTGCTTGGTATCGACAGAAATGCACTCGAAAGGAATACCGAGACAGGATTACTCCATGCCGGGAAGCTGAATTTCCGCACACTCCCCGCTTCAGTCCTTCGCCACCTCCCCATGGTGAAGAAGGATTATCCCGAGCTTTTTGAATAAAGCCGCACAAAACACCACTTTGCACCACATGACCCGCACCCGGCAGACCAAGGGCTCTACTTCGAGCAAATCCTCGGCTTTTGGCTCTGTTTTTGCGCCATCGGCAACAACAATGCCGGAAACTCGCAACAAAATCCTCCTCCTCGCTTGAACAGAGGGGCGGGAATGGCTATAATGCGGGCATGTCAAAAAAGGCAAAGTCAGAAAAAACGCACCATCATCCCCTCCTAGAGCGTTTCAGCCCTGATGCGTTGGCCGAGGCCGAGGATTTTCTGGCGAGGATTGACGAACGCCGTCAAGCGTATAAGCCTGACAGTGTGAAGCTTTCGCCGCTTCGCCAAAGTCTTATAGCCCGTATTAAAGCTGCTTTTTCCGGGGTAACCTGCTACCGAGAACCCCGAATGCTGCTTGGCGGCGAAGCAGAGGACGACTACTTGAGCCCGGACGCTCAGGCTCTGCTTACCCCTCTGGAGGAACGCGATGACTGGGAGGATATTCCCGATGACCTGCTTCATGCCTGTTCCTGCGCACTGAGCTATGTGGGGCCCCATGCCTATCGTTTCCTGATTCCCCGCTTCATGGTGGGGGCTTTGCATAATGTGGTGGATATTTATCCCGGTTCGAGCCCCACATCTGACCTGGAGGTCTTCGCACGATGGAAGATGTACGACCTCAGCCCTGAACAGCAACAGTGTCTTACTGATTTCCTCAATCTGGAGTGTGTGGAAGCGGACGATCCTCGCGACCAATTTTTACCATGGGAGCACGATGAGTACCGCGCCGAATATGCCGATCACATGGATTATCTCGAATACGGAGCTCTACTTGTGCAGCGGTATGCCGAACGCGAAGGGATCAAGGCGTAATTTAATTGAAGAAAACACCATCTGCAAGACTAGGCACCCCAAGGCTGGTCAAGAATCAGACTCAGATCTCGTCCATCGCTTGCAAGTGTCTTTTTGCTGCCTTGCAAGCGATGTTTCATTTTAGGTTGCCACCCGGCGGAAAATGCGCCCTAAAATTCTGAGTCTGTGTAGCTTGTCAGTTCGAAACATCTTTACTTGTCACAGAGTTGCCATCGCCCCAAAATCGCCTACCTGTCGCGGCGTAGCCTTGGCGAAGACGGAAGCTCACAGAATCAATAGATTGTAGATTCGAGGCATATTTAGTGACCCTGAAAAGCATTTGAACTTAGAAAAAGAGGCTTCCGGCTTCGAGTTCGGGCTTGCGCTCTCCTTTCTACGCCGTGACAGGTAGGCATAACAGGCGTTGTGGGCTTTTTAAGAGAGCGATGTCATGCCCATGGGTAAGCCAAGATGTTTGATAACCCATTCCCGCCCGGAGTGTGATTTGAAATATTTCTCCAGCTCAGATGCTTGTTCTTCTGTTTGAACGGCTATTGCAGAGTGGATTTCCCACGGGGCAAACTTGGAAGTGTGTGGTACATGCCCGCCGTTGTGCGTTTTGAGCCGTGCTGCAAGGTCTGAGGTGTGGCCAACATAGAAGTGGGTGTGCGTGGTAGCGTCCCACAGGATGTAGACATAATAGAAGTGAGATGTTGGCATGGCGGGAGTATAGTGGATGTAGTGGGTGAATGCAAGTAGGAAAAATGAAATTAATTTTGCTATTGACCCGATATGTTGGCACCGTCTGTGGTATGCATCACGGGTGTTGCCCGGCTTCGAGTCTCGCTATCGCTCGCTTTCTACGCCGAGGCTAGGCTTCTACCGCTATGGTCTGAAAGACCATAGCGCCTACGCCTGCGGCAGCCATTCTGGCCTGCCTGGGCGTAGAAAAACAGCGTATCAGGTGACCTGATACGCTGTTTTACGAAGCCTGGAGCATAGGGGATTCGAACCCCTGACCTGTTGCGTGCGATGCAACCGCTCTACCAACTGAGCTAATGCCCCGCATGATGCGTTAACAGCGCGATTTTACTCCTGTGCGGAGCTGGGTGCAAGCTTAATGTGCGGATTTTTTTGTCAGTATGGCTTGTGATTGCTGGGAAGAGGTGGTAGGATGCAGGTATGCAGATGCGGCAATTCGGATTATGGGTTCTGTTGTGGGTGGGGATATTGGCTTCTGGGGCGCAGGGTGAGGAGCTGCGTGTGCTGATGATCGGGAATAGTTATACGTTTTATAACCGGCTGCCGGATGCGTTGATGGCGCTGAGCCGCCGGACGGATTGTCCGTTGCAGGTGGATTCGTATACGGCGGGGGCGATGAGTTTGCGCGGTTTTCTGGATTCGCCCGAGCATGCAAAGGCGCGGCAGATGCTGGCTTCGGGGGATTATGACTGGGTGGTGCTGCAGGATCAGAGCCAGACGCCCGCCGATAAGCCGGAGGAGACGTTGAATGCGGTCCGCCGCTGGGCGGAGATGGCCAAGGCTCAGGATACACGGGTGCTGTTGTTCCTTACGTGGGCGCATGCATCCGGTTCTGCCGGGCGTATGGTGCCGATGGAGAATATGCAGGAGCGGACTAGTGCGACGTATTGCAGGGCGGCGGTGGAGAATGGGGCCCGGGTGGCGCCGGTGGGCGAGGCATGGTCCCGGTGGTACCGGCAGTTTCCGGGTAAGGCGCTTCATGCGCGGGACTGCTCGCACCCGAATGCGGAGGGGACGTATCTGGCGGCTTGTGTGTTGCATGGCGCGCTGAGCGGCAGCCAGTTGCGGAGTGTGCCTGCTACGCTGAAGCTGGGGCAGCGCGTGGTGTTGCAGGTGCCGGGGAGTTCTGCTGCGGCCTTGCAGAAGACGGCGAATGCGTCGTTAAAGGCGTTTAAGTCTCCCAGGGCATGGCTGGAGAAGCAGGAGAAGAAGGATGCGCGGCGTGTTTCGCCCCAGGCGGCTAAGGAGGCGCTGAAAAAGGGGATGAAGGCGGATGAGCTGGTGGATTTGCTGGGTAAGCCTTATTTTGTTTCGGATAATGCGGGGCAGCGGGTGCTGCAGTTCCTGCTGAGTGGCGGGGCGGAGTTGTGCGCGTATTGCTCTCAGCGGGGGACGGTGCGCTCGGTGAGCATTGCGATTCCCGGGCAGAGGGTGGATATTATTGATGTGGCTTCGCTTTGATGGCCTCCCCCTGCTCCTCCCTGCTCCGGCGGCGGCGGGGAGGACTTATTGGGCGTAGCTGTGCAGGGATTCGATGCGCGGCAGGAGGTTGACGACGAGGAAGGTGACGATGACGGCGGCAAAGCCGAGCAGCAGCAGCCGCCGCCGCCAGCTGGCAAAGGCGGGGTAGCGCTCGATGTGCAGGTAGATGAGGTAGAGGCTCCAGGTGAGAAGTGACCAGGCTTCTTTGATGTCCCAGGCCCAGTAGCCGCCCCAGGCGGCATCGGCCCAGAGGGCGCCGCTCCACAGGCCGAAGGTCATGAAGGGGAAGGAGAGACGCACGAGGGCATCTGCGGCGCGCAGGCGGTTTTCGCAGCGCCAGGAGGCCAGGGTGAGGAGGGCGGCCACGGTCATGAGGCCGTAGGAGACGACGTAGGCGATGACGTGCGGCGCAAACCAGGGGGATTGCAGGGCGGGCATTTGCCGCCAGGTGGCCTGCAGGGGCATGCAGAGCGCACCGGTGAGGGCGATGGCGGAGGCGGCGGCAAGCCAGCCGGTGAGTTCCAGCGCGCGGTAGCGGCGCAGGTAGCAGGCAGCGGGGGCCATGACGAGGGGGAAGAAGGCGAGCACGTGGCGCATGTTGCCAAAGGGCGGTGCCTGGGCCAGCACCCAGTCTGCCACGAAGAGGAGGAACGCCACTACCCAGGCGGTGGCAAAAGCACGGCGGGAGTCCCCTGCCCGCCTGCGCGCGGCGGCCAGCACGCTGAGCAGGCAAAGCAGCAGCGCGAAGATGGTGAGGGTGTAGATGAGGGTTGTCATGGCTGGGTTTCCTCCTTTCTCCACCAGCACCAGACGGCGGTGCAGATGATGATGCCTACCATGCCGCAGAGGGCGGCAAAGCGTCCGGGGGCCCGGCGCGCCTGCATGAGCACCTCAGTATGAGGCCCTTCCCGGCGGTAGGATGAGAGGGTGAAGCGCCAGTCCTTGCAGGCAAAGGGGGAGTTGACGCGCAGTTCGGCCTTGTGGGTTTCGGGGCGGCCGCGGTGGTCGGTAAAGGCGACGATGCGCGCGCAGTAGTCGCGCACGGTGGCAGGGTTCTGCACCAGCACGCGCATGGGCTGCCCGGGTATCATGAGGAAGGGGTGCGGCATGCCGGGGGCGTTCTTCAGGGCGCTGAGCGGCCAGCTTTCGTTCCCCAGGTGCAGGGTGTCGCCGCGGCGTTCCACGGGCTGCATGGGTCCGGGGCGGCCGTTTTCGAAGGTGTAGAGGGAGTAGGTGGCATCGTCATAATGCTGCACCACAAAATCATCCACCCGCAGGCGGAACTCCAGCGGAAGGGTGCGGCCATCATCCAGCACCAGTTCAGTCAGTTCGGTGCGGGCATCTGCCGGCAGGGTCACAGGCACGCGGATTTCACAGGCGGCATCCACAAAAGCGCCGATGCCCAGCAACGCCACGGCCCAGTGCAGCCCGGCAAGCCAGAGGATGCGCTGGTTCATGACGCGGTAGCACAGGAAGCCGAATACGGCCATGAATACCACGCCGGTGAGCGCTACGCAGGCCATGCCCACAGCTCCCGCCCACATGGGGCCGCCGATGCGGGCATATTCCAGGGCTTTTGCGCCGTATTGCCCGAGCATGCAGAGACCGGTGACGGTGAAGAAGAGGAACACCAGCCCGAAGATGAGCTGCCCCCGGCTGCCCACGGCGAGACGCCAGCCGCCCGCAAGGCAGAGGATGATGGTGATGACACCCAGCAGCAGCATTGCCCCGCTGCGGTAGACCTCCGGCGCGCCCAGCAGGGGGAACGCCCCGGCCAGCAGCAGCACACAGGCTGCCCCCAGCGCCATGATTCCTCCTTTAAGCCAACTGCTCATGCGTTACCAGTGGAAGGCAAAATTAAAGGTTCCGAAGACAGTATCATCAATCTGGGAACGGAAACTGCGGGTGCGGGCCACCATGCCGGCGTAATAATCAATCCCCTTGTGGCGCACGCCCAGGCCGAGCTGGGCTTCGGCCACCCAGGGCTGGCGGCCACAGGTGCGGTCGAAGTCATGGAATACGCCACCGTCGATAAACAAATCGCGTGCCACGTATTTCACCGAACCACCTGCGCGCACATACCAGGAGGTAGCGGCGGGGTCATAGTCATTTTTGCGCAGCAGGCCCACGCCGAAATTACCGGCGTTGTTGCCCACGAGCTGCATACCCGGGGGCAGGTTGCGGCCCAGGCGGAAATACACACCAGTCTCTGCGGCTATGGAGACCGTGCCGAGTTCCTCGCGTGTGAAGAAGGTGGCATCTGTCTGCCAGCCACCGGGGGAGGTGATTTCAAACCAGGGGAGGCGGTAGTCCTGCCGGGCGGTGAACTGGAAGGTGACTTCTGCAGGAATCTGATCATGCCATCCTTTCCAGCGCTCCAGCCCACAGGTTTTGTGAATCAGATCCTGCGCCTCTTCTGCCAGAGAGGTGCGGCCGGTAGTGCCCAGCTGGAATTCCACACTGCTGCCCACATGCTCTCCGGTGTAGAGATGCGCCACCCCCAGCGCAAGGTAGCCAGCGTAGGGGTGTTCCCCCTGCACGGCGCCGTGGGTGTGCAGGTACGGCGTATAGATATTCTGTGTAAAACTGCAACCGAATGCATGTTCGGGCATTTTGTCAAGATTCCGGGCATAATCGATGCGGGTTCCGTGGGAGTAGTTGCAATCACTGCCGAACGCCGAATCATTCTCCATCACAAAACGGAAATGATGCCGCGGCTGGGGTGCGTAGCCCGGCTCTCCCGGCTGGGGAATAGGATTCACATAGTCCACAGCCGCACTGGCGGCAGCCATTACCATCCACGGAATAAGACTCATAACGCCTGTGATATACCCCTAACCGGAGCGGAAGTCAACCCCAAAAGGCTGTTATCGTAAAGCAAAACACCACCGCAAGGCATATTTCTGCAACTTGCGGTGGCGATTTCTACCTGCCCGTCCGATACAACGGGCAGCGCTGAGTTAAAGTTTTTTCCAGGGCAGAGCAGCCAGCAGCTTGTCAAAGCCAAGCCCGGTGCCAGCGGGCACGGGGAAGGCCGGGGTGATGTTCATGCCCATTTCCTCAGAGAAGGCGTTGGGGCGGTATACATGGTGGGTCACCAGGCCGCACAAGGGCACTTCCTCTGCAGGCTTGCCGGTGTAGAACACGGCGGCGTTGTAAGCAGCCCAGCACTGGCCGAGGGGGTGGTCCATATAGGATGTGAACACGGGGTGCCCCTTTGTGCTCTGGTGGCGGGCGGGCTTCACGATGCGCATCATGGGCGTGCTGGTCTGGGCAGGAATGCTGCCTTCATTCTGCACGGGCATGTCGTACGCCAGGGGCATACCGGCATCCTGCAGGCTCTGCCAGGCGGTCACATCATAATAGCAGGGGTCTTCCACAAAATCGATACGCTGGCGCATGGCAGCAGGCAGCATCTCCCAGAACTGCAGGGCTTCCTCCGGGGTCAGCGTGCAGTTGAAATCCACGCGCCACTTCCAGTCCGGCACCATGGCGGCCAGGTTCACCAGACGCTCCACCGTGGCGGAAAGCTTGGGAATCACCTTGATTTTGCCCACGCGGAAACCGCGCTGGTGCAGGTTGTACACCTGGGAAGGGGTGGCGCTCACGGTCAGGGTGGCATAGCTGTTGGGCACGCTCAGGCCCTCGAACAGGCTCACGCCTTTGGCGCGGGCTTCGCCATCCAGCTCAATGCACTTGAGAGCGCGGGCACCCAGGCGCATCGGGGTTCCCTCGCGCAGGGCATCCAGTTCATACTCCAGGGGAGAATCCCCCAGCTCCGGCCATGCCTGCAGACAGGCATAACCACCATTGTCACCACGCAGCAGAACGCCTTCGCGCGGCTGGGCTGCAGCACGGGCGCTCATGGCACCCACAGGATAAAGAGTGTACGGAGTATAGTGCATGCACCCTATTTAATCACTTTGGCGGCATTTGTCACGCCCATTCTGCGTGCGCATCCGATATTTTATACCGAAGAGGCCCGAACTTGCGGCATGCACGGCGTTTGGAGCTTGCAATTCCCGGGGCTTGGAGTAGAATAACGGGCGTATGAAGACATGTCTGGGCAGTCTGCTGTTAATTCC
>JAFNWZ010000432.1 GCA_017379255.1 Akkermansia sp.
ACCATTCCCTTCACCAACTTCAGTGGCTTCATCAATATCAGCGATGCGGACATCTACCTCGACCGCATGAATGCCGAGTGCTGGGGCGGTGTCATGAATGGAGCGGTGCGCATCGGCTTCGCGGGTGAGCACACCACGCTCGATGGCTACATTCAGGCCCGCACCATGAATCTCAAAGACATCGTGGCCTCCTACGGGCAGGAGTTCACCCCGGCAACCTGCAGCGGCTTCATCCGCTTCCAGGCACCCCAGCCGGATCTGGAAGCCGTGCAAGCCTATGGGCGCGTAAGCCTGAGGGATGGCGATCTGATGCAGATAGGGCTATTCCGCCCGGTAGGAAGCCTGCTGGCAGACATGCCCGGATACCTCGCCAAGCTGCAGGAATCAGTCACATTCAGCACAGAAAAAACAGAAACGCCCCCCACCTGGGCCGATAAGTTTATCCGCTACGTGTTCGACACCAGCAGCAATGCCGTGGATTCTCTTTACGATATTCCTTTTGCCAACCACTTCCTGCGCTACGGTATTGACGAAGCATTTACCAAGTTCGACATCCGGAACGGCCACCTCATCACCCGGGATATGACCGCCCGCGGCTATAATCTGGACATCCGCACACAGCTGGATATTGACCTGAATAAACTCACCCTCACCGGTGACCTGTGGCCCAGAATCTCCAGCGTCCCCACGGTGATTATCTCTCCGGTCACCATTCTCTCCAAGTTCCTCATCGACATCAATCTCTATGGCGATGTGCTGAACCCGCAGTGGAAAATCGGGCTGAGCAAGAAACTCACTAACGAGGCAGGCAGCCTCACCCCAGCCCCCCAGGTTCCCCCTGCACCGGATACACCTGACAAATAATGCTCTGTATCCTCCAGCCTCCGGATTTATACCTCGGCAGCATCTGGGCTGCCACGCTGGCGGGGATTGTTTTTCTGGTGCACCTGTCAGGAATCGCGCTGGCCATTCACGCCCTCTGCCGCGATCATTCACCGCAAGGCACCATTGCCTGGATGCTGGGGCTAATCCTCCTGCCCTGGGTTACCGTTCCGCTGTATCTGGTTCTGGGAGCAACCCGCATCCGGCGGCACACCTCCATCCGATTACTCAGAAAAAGCATTCAGAACTTCCTCTGCCAGCACGGGGCATGGGAATCCCCCACCAGCCAGCTCAGCCATACGCTGACGCAATGCACTGCTTATGCGCCCTGCTCCGGCAATGAAGTACACCTGCTGCGTGACGGCAACGACACCTACCGGAACCTGCTGCAGGCCATACGCGGAGCGCAACATTCCATTCTGCTGGAGTTCTTCATCATCCGGAACGACCGCGTGGGCATCCGGCTGCGAAAAGCGTTGGAAGAGCGAGCCCGCGCCGGGGTACAGGTATTCGTGATATACGATGAAGTAGGCTCTCATAAACTACCTGCGGGTTACCTGCGGCATCTGCGCCGCGCCGGGGTGCAAATCACCTCATTCAACGGCAAGCGCTTCTGGCTCAGCTCCATGCTCCGGCTCAACTACCGCAACCACCGGAAACTGGTGGTCATCGACAGCCGGCAGGCCTATCTGGGCAGTCTCAACATCGGGTTGGAATACACCCGCAGCGCCCGCCGCACATACTGGCGTGATACGTTTGTACGGCTGCGCGGCCCGGTCGTCAGCCAGTGTCTGGTCAGTTTTCTGGATGACTGGCAAAGAGCCACTGGAGCCAACATCTCCCACATAGCCCAGGCGAGCCCGCCACGGGGCAATACCCGCTGCCAGCTTATCCCCAGCGGGCCGGATGATACCCCGGTCAACACATGGCGGCTCACCCTGCTGGAACTGGCCGCCACAGCACAGGAACGCCTCTGGCTGGCAAGCCCGTACTTTGTGCCGGATGAAGCGGTGCAGGCGGCTCTGTGTGGTGCAGCTCTGCGCGGGGTGGATGTGCGGGTGCTCATTCCACGGCGCGGCGACAACCTGGCAGCGCATCTGGCCATGCTCACCTATATTCCCGGCATGTCGGCATGCGGGGTGAACATGCTGGCTTATGAGCCGGGATTCCTGCATGAAAAGGTCTGCGTAAAAGATACAGACACATGCAGCATCGGCACCGCCAACCTGGATGCCCGTTCCCTGCAGCTGAACTTCGAGCTCACCCTGCTGATGGAAGACAGCAACGCCACAGCAGAAGTCGCCCGCATGCTGGAGCAGGACATGGCCGAAGCCAGCAGCATCACCACCGCCCGCTGGAACAAGGCCCCGCGCATCACGCGCCTGCTGGCCAACTGCTGCCGCCTCCTTTCCCCGGGATTATAACTCAACCGGGGAAATAACGCTGCACCAGCGGTTCCTGCACCGCAAAAAGCGCCTCGCGGTCTGCTGGTTCATAATCCAGATATCCGTGCAGGTGGGTCAGGCCATGCACCATGTAGCGGAACAACTCTTCCTCTCGCGGAATACCGTGGGCAGCCGCATAGGAAGCCGCGGTATCACAGCTCACCAGCACCTCTCCATAGGGGAAAGTGATGGCATCCGTCGCAGTGGGGTCATCCAGGAACTCGCCATGCACCTCTGCAATGGTGGGGTCATCCACAATGGAGATTTCCACCACATCCAGGCCGGACAGCACATGGTCCGGCCCTTTCGGAGCCGCCAGCAACTCCGGCAGAAGCGCCTGCAGAGCCGTGCGGAAACGCTCTGCCAGAGCTTCCGTCACCCAGGCGTTCTCCACGTTCACATAAATCTCAATCTGCGGTTGCATCACTGGCCTCCTCCCGTTCACGGCGTTTGCGTTCCTTGGCCGCAGCCCGTGCAGCCCGGAAAAATGATTGGAACTGTTCCAGGCACATTTCACCCAGCACCCCGCCCTGCACCGCGCATTTATGGTTGAGCGGGGGATTGGAATCCAGAAGGTTAATCCAGCCACCGCAGGCGCCGCCCTTAGGGTCGGGAATACCGAACACCACGCGGTCCGGGCGGCAATGCACCAGCGCCCCGGCGCACATGGGGCACGGTTCCTTGGTCACATACACGGTGCAGCCTTCGAGCCGCCAGTCACCCACCGCTGCCTCTGCCGCAGTCAGTGCCAGCATCTCGGCATGAGCCGTGGCATCCTTAAGCGTTTCCACCTGATTCCAACCGCGGGCAATCACGCGCCCCTCTTTCACCACCACACAGCCGCAGGGCACTTCTCCCACCTCGCGGGCTTTTTCAGCCTCACGCATGGCAAGCAGCATGAATTGTTCGTCCTCGGTCATGGTAAAGAGTGAAACAGAAAGCGGCCGACGGGCAGCTATCCGCCCTTGCCGGCCGCTCTTGCGGTTCAATCAGTAAAAATTACTTGATGGTGATGCGCTCATCGTTATCCAGGATAGCCTGCAGCTCGGGCCAGCCTTCCTCGGTCTGGTTCTGGAACATGTGCAGGTACACGGAAACAGCACCGGCGGGATAGGCTTCGAACAGGGCATCCACAGCTTCCTTCAGCTTGTCAGCATCCAGAGTCTCGGGCAGTACATCCACCACACCGTGACCGTTGTGCTCAATGCCCAGCTTCTCGATGAAGCTCACGAGCATCCCCTCGTGCTTACGAATCAGCCACACCTGCAGAAGATGGTCACCGATGGTTTCGGCGGGCTTCCAGGCAAGCATCTTCTTAATCCAGGCAAACTGCTCAGCCACAGGCTTCTGCTGCATGTACTGGGGACGCAGTTTCTTGAGGGCGCCCAGCTCGCGAAGGGCGGCACGATACACGCCACGCTCCTGGTTGCGCATCCAGTCAAGGAAAGTATTAACGGTCTCGTCGTCGGACTTCTGGAAAATGGTGTAGGACTTCATATGCGGGAGAAAAAATCTGAATGTGCGAATACTAAATCACATCCCTGCCCGTTTGTCGAGCCCAAGCTTAGACATAATTCGGCATCTGACGCGGAATTTTCTTTGCAAACCCAGTTTATCTGTTATAGTGAGGCATGAAATGACCCCTCTCCACATCATTCGTTCGGCATTCATGGCAGGCATCTGCATCGGCGTTGCAGGCTTTGGTTTTCTTTCACTTAAGGCCCAGGACCAGTACCTGGCTGGGTGCGTTATCTTCTCCTTTGCCCTCATCGCGGTCATCAGTTACAAGCTTTTCCTCTATACGGGCACGGCTGGGTTCATCAAGAAGCGGGAATTTGTTCCCCTGGCGCTGGTGCTGCTGGGCAACATCATCGGTTGCGCCACCTTCTCCCTCTTCACCCGGCTGACCCCCATGCCGCTGCAGGAAACAGCCCAGGCTCTGCTGCAGAGCAGACTTGACCTGGGGCTGGTAAACGGGTTTCTGCTCTCTATTCCCTGCGGATTCATCATGACCACCGCCGTCATCCACTCCCGCAAGCGCAACAGACTGCCCATGCTGTTCGGTGTGCCGCTCTTCATCGTGTGCGGCTTCCCGCACTGCATTGCCGATGCCTTCTTCTACTCCTGCGTACCGCTGGAATTCTGGGCAGCCCACCTGTGGGAGATTCTGCCGTTCTATGCAATCATCGTAGCGGGCAACTTTGTGGGTTGCAACTTCTACCGCTGGGTCATGGGCGATAACCCCTCGTAACTCACACCAGCAGCGCAGCCATATCCGCAGGCAACGGGCTTTCCACCACAATCTCGCGCCCCTGCCAGGGAAAAACGAGGCGGCAGGCGTGCAACGCATGCCGCGGCAGCACCAGGCGGCGCGCCAGATCATCCGTCCACCCGGTGGTAATGAAATCCAGGTAACAGGATTCATCGCCCCCGTATATCTTATCGCCCACCAGCGGGAACCCCATATAGGCAGCATGCACGCGGATCTGGTGCATACGCCCGGTGTGCGGGCAACACCGCAGCAACGAAACAGCCCCACAGCGCCGCAGCACCTCAAACTCCGTGCGGCAGTTTTTCCCCGCCGGGTGGCAGCACTGGCGCACATGAATACGGGTCTGCGCCACCTCCTCCATGCGGAGTATAGGCTCAGCACAGCAGGCGGTGTCCCACAGCGGAGTCCCCTGCACCACGGCAAAATACTCCTTATGCAGCAGGCGGGCCTGCATAGCCTTGCCCAGCTCGCGGGCCGCCCCGGCATTCTTGGCAACCAGGGTAATGCCGCTGGTCTCGCGGTCCAGCCGGTTAATGAGCGACACCTGCCCGCCCGTAGCCACTTCATACGCAAGCAACTCATGCAGGCCATGCCAGAGCGGGGTGCCTGTTGAATGTAAAAATTCATCAAAAATTGCTGTATCAGCCGACATACTTTCATTTGGCATATATTCATAATTGCCGCTTGTGTTTATAGATACTGATCCGCTTCCACCAGTGCTTAATGCTAATAAAAACGCTGCAAGCACACACAT
>JAFNWZ010000433.1 GCA_017379255.1 Akkermansia sp.
ACGCAGCAATCATAGAAAAGTTGAGTCAGCCTGAACCAAAGAGGATGAGCCATTTCACACACATCTATAACCCTGGCATCCCAGCCACATCGTTCATAATGCTCTGCCAAAGCACCTGCTGCCGAATGGTGCCCCTTGCCATACCCCACACTCAAAACCATTATACGTTTTGCCGTCATACCTTTCACTTCGTCTTGCTCCACCAGAACTATAAAAAGAACAAACTCCGGCTTTCTGCCGGAGTCTGCCTTTCTAACAACTTGTATTACGGGCCAATTGTATCCGGACGCCCCTCAAACGGAGGACGTCTGGGCACATATACCGAATCGTTCGGCAACAACTTGATGGCGCGGTCGCGTGCACTGAAATAATCATACGTTCTCGTCACCTTGCCGCGAGTCACCTGAATCTTGCGCGAACCGAAGTCTGTGATATCGCCACAATCGATCAAAGCCTGAATCAGCGTCACGCCTTCACGATACGGCAGATTCTTCTTTTCGCGCACATAGCCGGCAACCTGGATGAAGCGAGTATCCACTGCAACCTCGCCCTTCGGGCCAACATTAGCCATCACGATGGGGTCAGAATAAATCTGCTGAGCCAGGTAGAGAGAGCGCAGAGAGTTTTCCACCTGACGTGCAGTCATCCCGACTACGCGAACGCGGCCCGCAAGATAAGGAACTGAAATCGTCCCGTCCTCGCGGCTGACAGCATACTCGCCATTCACATTGCCGACATCCTCGCTGGGAATATTCTTGAACTGCAGTACCACTGTACCTCCTTTTGTCGCACGAGGCTCAGTTGCAGCATCCTGCGCCATCACCGGCTGGAATGCGAAGCAAAGCACCAGCATTACAAACAACTGTATAATGAACTTCTTCATAGTGTCAAATTAATATAAATCATCACTGTCGTTTTCGGGCGCAGGCGCAGCTTCCGTCTTTGCTGCAATTGCCTTAGGCTCGACTCGGTTATTACCCTTGCTGTAGTATGAGTAATAGGTGGTGTAGTACTGATACTGGGTATCACCCGAAATATCCACATTATTCATCACCAGACCCATGATACTGCCGCCAGCACTCTGAATCAGGGACTTGGAGCGCTGCAACGCCTTAATCGGCATCTTACGCGGCTGTAACACCAGCAACGTTGCATCAGCGCGGCTCACAAGCAGAGAGGCATCACTCACACCCAGCACGGGCGGAGAGTCCACCAGCACCACATCAAAGCGCTTCGAAACCTCTGCGAGCAGCTGGTGCATCCGGTTAGAACCAATAAGGCCACTCGGGTCAACCGGCACCGGACCACTCGGAAGCATGTACAGATTCGCATGACCAGTCTGGAAAATGACATCCTTCAGTTCTGCGGACTGAGCAAGGTATGTGGACAGGCCACTATCACTTTCAAGCTCTGCATATCGGGCCAGACGCGGACGGCGCAAGTCAGCATCAATCATCAGTGTGCTGTAACCAGCTTGTGCGAACACATAGGCGAGGTTACTCAGGGTCGTTGTCTTACCTTCACCTGCATTTGCAGATACAACGGCAATAGTCGTAGCGCGGGCAACCTCACGTTTCAACTCGATATTCGTACGCAGAATGCGGTATGCCTCAGCATCGGGGCTATCGCCACCCTGAAGAATAAGCAAGCCGGCATCCTGGGGAATAACACCCAGCACGGGCAATCCCAGCATACGCTCAGCGTCTTCAAGAGACTTGATGGAGGTATCAAAGTAGTTGCTGATGAAGGCCACAACCATACCGAGAATAATGCCCAGCACAGCACCCACAATCAGATTCAAACGATAATTCGGGCTACTGGGAGCTGTGGCAAGACCAGGCTGGCTATATACTTCCAAACTCGTACGAGGAGCCATAAGACGCATCTTATCGGCAATGTAATCATTTTCCAGCTTGTCGTAGCGTGCCTTTTCCGCAGCATATTCCTGCAAGGCATTCTTCACCTTCTGATCCTCGAGTGTCTTATCGCGAAGCTTTTCCTTTGCAGCACTGTAGCGCTGTTCAAGATCCTGCAGCTCGGCTTTCTTCACTTCTATCTGATCTGCCATGGAATCACGCATACCCACCAGCTCCTCATAAAGCTGCTGCTGCGTTGCCTTATGCTGTTCATCCAGGCGGAGCACATTAGGATGTCTCTGCCCGTAACCGCTCAGCAGCATCTGAGCCCGGTTATTTTCTTCTTCCGTATAACGGTTATTCAGCTCACGCACCTTGGCGGAACAATACGATTCAGCAGTAAGAAGCCCTGTGCGGGTTACATACCCGAGCAGGTCTGCGTCCTTCAAATCCTGAAGCTTGCCAATATGCACAGACATCTGCGCAATCTCAGCCTCAAGCTGGAGCTTGTTATTATTCAGCTGTTGAAGAGTCTGTTCTTCTGCGCCTGCAGACATAGGTGCATTGTGCGCAGCATAATCATTCCACATACCCTGGATATACTTGCCGGAACGAATGTACTGGCGGACCACGTCTGCCTTGCGTTCCAGCTCATCCTGACGAGAGCGGAGCACCTCATAGCGCTTGTTAATTGCCTCGTTGATAATCGCGTTTTCCTTTTCTTCGCGAATCTCCTTATAACAATCAACCACAGCCTGGCACGCCTGCTGTGACATACGAGGATCTTCTGTCTTTACCTCAATATCGACAAGATTCGTATTTTTGCGAGGCATGACATTAACCATCGACATCAGCTGAAGTGCCGCTGTCGCCTCGTCCATGTCCCACTCGTTCGGCAAATCGAGCTTATTCGCGACAGCAATAAGATTTTGCTGGGAAACCAGAATTTCAAACTGTGTCTGCATGTACGCGTCAGACACAACTGCCTTCTCAATAGGATTCGACTCGCCTCCCACGGCCACATTAATCAAATCCCGGGGATACTTGATTTCAAAAGTCATCCCGCTGGTGTACCGGGGCGTCATCATTTTGGTGATGACAGCACTACTCACAAACACCAACAAGAAAACAAAAAAAATGGTTTTCCACCGTCCACGCAGCACTTGCATGTAATCCTGTGCATGCAACACTGCCTCCGACTGAGACTGAGCACTCACCCCGTTATCCATATCTTTATAGTATCAAAAACGGAGGGGAAGCGTCTATTTCTCCCCCTCCGTATAAACATTTATATATTTTAGAAGCTATACGTCAGACCGGTAGAAACCACATGGCGCTTGTAGTCACCATACTTTCTGCTGGAGTCTGCATCGTAGTAGGTATATGTGTAAGTAATGTTACCAACCAGATCTTCCGAGAACTTGTAGTTCATACCGACAGTCGGATTCCAGGAATAGTTGGTTTCATCCTGCATCATACCGTAGGTACCCTCGGTGTAGCAAGAGCGGAGAAGCGATATACCAAACGTGAATGACACATCGGGAGAGAGCGTGTAAACGGCATTCACCCCCATGCGGACGGCAAGGTCGGAAAGGTAGCTTGCACCCGCTCCGCGGTATGTATCCACGTTCTCGTTAGACAGCACGAAGTACGAGTTCACGCTAAGCCCCTCTGCAACCTTACGGTTATAACCCAGGCGGACATTCGGACTCAAAATCTCCTTTTCACGGATATACTTCTGCTGCAGACCAACGCTGGCACTGCAGCTCGACACCGGGTCGAGAGAAAGGTCGAAACCTACCATCAACGTGATATTATCGGAGTTATAACCGTAATCACGCTGGTCATTCTTATATGTGAAATCCACATTGTAGCTCATCAGCTCAGAAGCGCGGTAACGCAGACCTGCACCAGCGGTAAGATACTGGCGGTCGTCCGTCTGATACTCGGTCTCGCTGTACAGAATACCACTGTAGCCACACTTCACATTCCAGCTCCAACGCGCATCAATGGAGTGGCTGTAGGAGTTATTGAAAGACCAGTTGAAACACTCACCCTGGCGGCGGGCAGCAGAAATACCGCTGGCGTAATCCGGCTCCGGGCTATAGGAAAGGTTCAGCGCTGCGGTATATGTGCTGCGGGAATTGAAAGCATGCACAATCGTACCAGTCAGACCACAGTCAGCATAATTCGTCTTGCTGTCGTATGTGTTACCAACGCGGCTCACATCGCTCAGGTAACGAGTCATACCCAGGTTGAAGCGGTAGGAAATCTTATCCACCGACTCATAATCTGCGAATGTAGCACCAAGGCCAGCCTTCACAAATGCACTTGCATCCTCATCAGAGTGGGCCGTGTTTACATTTGAATCGTAACCCAGCTTGGCGTACACGCTATACGTAGCGGAGTGAGACTCCGGCAGACCAACCATGGGTGCAGTATCATACAACGAAACAGCACCTGCTGAACTCACACAGAGGCAAGCCAGCACCAACTGCTTATAAAAATGAGATCTCATATTATGCGACAGTCAGAGTATTATTTATTAGAAGAAGTATCACCAGGAGTCACGAAGAAATCCTCCTCAGGAGTGGTAGCGGGAGCATTCGGCACATAGGTCTGCACAGAATCACTGGAAATACCGTTACCAGTGGAGGTACCCGTAATAGTAGTGGCAGCAACACCCTGAGCCACCACACCTGCCACAGGCTGAGTCTGGGGCATCGTGTACAGCGTTGCCAGCAACTGGAAGCCGGAGGACTCCACCGCAACCGGCACATAGCTGCCAGGATTATTATTATACGCATGAGCATTAGCCACAAACCCCTCTTCCAGAGAAGGGGAAGCAAGCAGCACAGAACGAAGCACAGAATAGGTTTCCGTGGCGCTCCAGGACTCACGCTGCATCATCACCGTTTTAAAAATCTCTACAGCATTATTAGGCTCTGCCTTAACAGCCTCATACACAGCAACACAAAGAGCGTCGAACGTAATGCCCGAACCTTTCTGCGCCATCTTGGCCACCTGCTCAGTAGTTGAGGCAGCCACACAGAAGTTGCCAGCGAATGCGGCAACAAGTAACATTGCTATCAGTGTCTTTTTCATACGCGTAAATTTGTTTAGAACAAAGCGGGTAGCGGGAATCGAACCCCCATGATCAGCTTTGAAGGCTGGAGCTTTAACAATAAGCTAAACCCGCGAACCCAATCGCATTGTATCATACA
>JAFNWZ010000434.1 GCA_017379255.1 Akkermansia sp.
AGAGCAAGCCGAAACCCGGCGGCACGATTGTGACCACGCTGAATCTGGAGTGGCAGAAGGCCGCCGAGCAGTCGCTGCGCGATAATACCCTGGGGCGCGGTGCATTCGTGATGATAGATGTCCTTTCCGGCGAGGTGGTGGTGCTGGCTTCCACCCCGAACTTCGACCCGAATGCCTTTATTCCCGCCATTTCGCAGAAAGACTACGATGCGCTGCGCCTGGACCCGAACACCCCGCTGGTTTCCCGCGCCTTTGCCGGTGTGTATCCCCCGGCTTCTACCTTCAAGACCATTACGGTGGCCGCCGGTCTGCGCCATGATGTGATTACCGAGGGAACGTATGTGAACTGCCCGTACAGTGTGCGCATCGGCGGTCATGAATTCAAGAACCACAACAAGTTCTCCGGTTCCATCAACTGTGTGACCGCACTGGTGCTTTCCAACAACCCCTTCATGTACCAGATTGCGGCCACCCGCGAACCCCGCATTGGCGCGGCCCGCCTGTGCGATGTGGCCCGCCGCTTCGGCTATGGTTCCACCACCGGGCTTCCCCTGCCGGATAAGGCGGGCAACGTGCCGACCGAGGCATGGATGCACCGCAACTACGGACGTGGTTTCATGGCGGGCGACGCGGCTAACATGGCTATCGGCCAGGGGGCGCTGCTGGCCACGCCGCTGCAGGTGGCGCATGGTGTGGCGGGTATTGCCAATGGCTCGTACCTGCCCAAGCTGCAGCTGATTCGCCAGGTGCTGGATAAGGATGGTAACGTGGTCTACCAGTTCACCCCCACCGCCCAGAATAACCTGCAGGATATGAGCTCTGCCCTCGCCGTGGTGCGCAAGGGGATGAAGGCCGTGGTGAATGGCGGCACGGGCCGCCGCGCTGCCTTGAGCTATGTCTCCAACGCCGGTAAGACTGGTACTGCCCAGTGGGGCCCGCCTTCGCTGGATTGCCGTCTGGCCTGGTTTGCCGGCTTCCTCCCGGCGGATAATCCCCGCTATGCATACGCGGCTCTGTATGAAGGCAAACCTCACCAGCGTATTTCCGGTGGTCACATGGCGGCCATGGTGGTCAAGTCCTTCTTCGAGAGCATCAAACCCAGTATGGAAGAGGAGCTCAACGGCCCCAGCCGCCGGGCGGCAGTGCCGGAGGGAATGGCTGTGCCGGAAGCTGAAGATACTGCCGAGGAGGTAGTGCCTGAGACTGCTGCTCCTGCGCCTGTTACCCCCGACCCGGAGGCTGTCCGCCAGCGGGAGGAAGCGGAAAGACGCCAGTCCCAGTCCGGCTGGGATGACGGCCGCTCCCGGAATTGATTTATATTCTGCCGCCCGATGAAAGCCCGGAAAGAACCTCCTGCTATTACCCGTAGTTCCGCTGCTGAATATCTTACCTATGTAGCATCGGTGGGGGACACTAGTGAGAGTTTTGAAATTCGCTATGCGGATGAGGATATCTGGCTCACTCAGAAAATGCTGGCCAGGTTGTACGGGGTGGAGATTCCCGCTATCAGCTATCATCTGAAGAAACTTTTTGCCGATGGAGAAATAGATAGAGATTCAGTTATTAAAAATTTTTTAATAACTGCCTCTGATGGGAAGTGCTATAATACGAAGCATTATAATCTGCAGGCGGTTATTTCCATTGGCTTTAAGGTGGATAATGAGCGCGCGGTTCAATTCCGCAAGTGGGTGAATGGTATAGCTCATCAGTACACCATCAAAGGCTGGGTGATGGATGATGAGCGTTTGAAGCAAGGCTCGTATCTGACGGATAAATATTTCGATGAACAGCTGGCCCGTATCAGGGAAATCCGTGCCAGTGAGCGCCGTTTTTATCAGAAGGTGACAGACTTGTATGCAACGGCAGTGGACTATGACCGGACTGCTGCTGCGACCCGGCGTTTTTACGCCTCTGTGCAGAACAAGATGCATTATGCTGTGCATGGGCAGACGGCGGCAGAATTAATCGTAAGCCGGGCAGATGCCACACAGCCTCATATGGGGCTGACTACATGGAAGGATGCTCCGGATGGCAAGATTATCAAAAGTGATGTTGTTGTTGCCAAAAACTATCTATCAGAAGATGAACTGGCGCAGTTGAATCGCATGGTAAGTTCATATCTGGACTTTGCGGAAACGATGGCAATGCGCCGTGTTCCGTTGACAATGCAGGATTGGGAAATCCGTCTCAATGCCTTTATCAGCATGTTTGAGTATGGTTTGTTGAAGGATGCAGGCAAGGTCACTGCAGAGATTGCCCGTCTGCATGCGGAAACGGAGTTTGAAAAATATCGCATTATTCAGGACCGCGAGTTTTTGTCGGACTACGACCGTTTTCTGCTGGAACTTGAAGAAAAAGCAAGGGAATGCGGGGAAACGTGATTTTTTTTTTTGAGCAAAAGGCCGCGGCGGTGTAGAATCGGTGCGGTTTTTTCGTATATAGTTAGTAGGAATACTGCCGCTGGCAGCTTGACACAGGAACTTAAATTAGTTTATATATAGTACCGTGAATGCGATTTTAAAGTGGGGTGGTGCAGCCCTTATCTGCGCCGGTGGTGCCGGAATCTGGTATTTCTCTGGCGATGAAGCCGTGGCTCAGCAGCAGTTCCGCACGGTTGCAGTGGCGCAGGATGACTTTGTGAGCAAGGTGCAGGCCACTGGCACACTGGAGCCCCAGGAGCTGGTGGACGTGGGTGCCCAGGTAACGGGTGAGATTAAGGAATTCGGCGTGGATATTGATGGCCGCCCGGTGGATTACGGCAGCGAGGTGAAGGCCGGGCAGCTGCTTGCCCGCATCGACGACACCATCGTGGAGCTGGATATCAAGCGCGCTGAAGCGCAGGTTTCGCAGGCTCAGGCACAGATTCTTTCGTCCGATGCATCGGTTTCCCAGGCCAAGGCTTCCATCTCCCAGGCCACGGCCAATAAGAACAAGGCCGACCGCGACCTGGCACGCGCCAAGAATCTGGGCGTGGGCGATGCGCTCTCCCAGATGCAGTATGACCAGTATGTGAATGCCGCCGAGATTGCCGCCGCGAACCTGGAGAGCGCCACGGCACAGCTGCAGACGGCTGAGGCCCAGCAGGCCAGCGCGCTGGCCCAGCTGCAGAGCGCCGAGGCCCAGCTGGAAAGCGAGCTGCGTAACCGCGATTACACCCGCATTTCCACCCCGGTGGATGGCACGATTGTGGTGCGCCAGGTGAATGTGGGGCAGACGGTGGTGAGCAGCATGAATGCCACGACGCTTTTCCTAGTGGCGCGCGATTTGAGCAAGATGCAGATCTGGGCCAGCGTGAACGAGGCTGATATTGCCAAGGTGAAGCCGGGGCAGGCGGTGCAGTACACGGTGGATGCCCTGCCGAATGAAAGCTTTACCGGCACGGTGAACAAAATCCGCCCGAACGCCACCATGAGCTCCAATGTGGTGACCTACATCGTGGAAGTGGACATTGAGAACCCGGAACGCAAGCTGCTGCCCTACATGAGCGCCAATGTGAACTTCATCGTGAAAGAGGTGAAGGATGTGCTGCTGGTGCCGGATGCTGCCTTTGATTTCCGCCCCATGCCGGAGCAGATAGACGAAAGCGCCCGTGGCAAGCAGCGCGGCCCGCGTGCCGAGGGTGAGGTGCGTCCCTCCATCGTGTGGCGCAAGGTGAGCGATACCACGGTGGCCCCGGTGCGCGTCATCAAGGGCGATTCCGACGGCACGCGCAGCATGGTGACCGTGCTGGAGGGCGAAACCCTCAATGCCGGTGATGAACTGGTGACGGGTGTTTCCGTTGCCATGCCCAAGGCTGCCGCCGGTGGTAAGCAGGGTGGCCTCTTCGGCATGAACGGCCCGCAGCGCCGCCAGCGCGGCACGGGCGGGGCTGCTGCCAAGCCCGGCCAGGTGGATAAGGGCGGTTTCCGTCCCTGAGTATCATACCCGCAAGTTCAAGCCATGATTGAACTGAAAGATATCACAAAAGTCTACCATCTGGGTGAGATTGACCTGCCGGTGCTCAAGGGGATTTCCCTGCGCATTGAGGATGGTGAGTTCGTGTCGCTCACCGGGGCATCCGGCTCTGGCAAATCCACCCTCATGAATATTCTGGGCTGTCTGGACCGTCCGACCAGCGGTGAATTCTGGATTGACGGCCACAACGTGGCCGGCCTGAATGCCAATGAGCGCGCCCTGCTGCGCAACAGGCGTATCGGCTTTGTGTTCCAGAACTTCAACCTGCTGGCGCGTACCTCCGCGCTGGAAAATGTGATGATGCCGGCCTATTATTACCACCCGGCCAAGAGCACCGCAGAAATCCGCAAACGCGCGCTGGAGCTCATTGAGCTGGTGGGGCTCACGGAACGCATGCACCACACCCCGGCGCAGCTTTCCGGCGGCCAGCAGCAGCGCGTGGCCATTGCCCGCTCCCTTATCAACAACCCCGGTATCCTGCTGGCAGACGAACCCACCGGCAGCCTGGATTCTGCCACCTCTGTAGAGGTGATGAACATGTTCCGCGAACTGAACCGCAAGCTGGGTATCACGGTCATCATCGTGACGCATGACCCCAAGATTGCCGCTTTCACCGACCGCGCCATCAACATGTGCGACGGCCTGATTCTCGACGGCGTATCGGATGAACTCACAGCCACCCTCCAGAAATGAAGTTTAACACCTTATTAGTAACCTGCCTGAAAGCCCTGGTGCGCAATCCCATGCGCGCTGCGCTCACGGTGCTGGGTATTGTGATTGGTATCGCCGCCGTGGTGGCCATCATGGAGATTGGTGAGGGTTCCAAGAAGCAGGTGGCCGACAAATTCTCCTCCATGGGCACGAATGTGATTACCGTGAGCGGAGCTTCGGTGAGCACAGCCGGTGTGAATACCGGGCAGGGCGGGCGTGCCTCGCTCTATGCAACCGATGCCGATGCCCTCGTGAAAGACTGCCCGGAGTTTGTGAAAGCCGCTTCCCCGGTGGTTCGTGCCAGCGGGCAGGTGATTGTGGGTAATCAGAACTGGAGTCCCCGCTCCATCATGGGTGGCAATGAGCAGTACTTCTCCATCGAAGGCTGGAAAGTGGCCAGCGGCTCCGCTTTCACCAGAAAGCAGGTGGAAGAAGCCAGCCGCGTGTGCCTTATCGGCAGCACGATTGCCAAGGAACTCTATGCTGATACTGACCCCATCGGCCAGGATATCCGCGTGAAGGACGTGGTGTTCACCGTCATTGGCGTGCTGGAGAGCAAGGGGGCTGACGGCATGGGCAATGACCAGGACGACTGCCTGATTCTGCCCTGGACCAGCATCCGCACCCGCCTGATGGGCTCCAGCGGCTCGGCCGTGATTTCCAAGGGCGGGGCGGCTAACAGCGCCAAGGTGTCTTCCACAGATACGTTCCCCACTTCCTCAGTAAGCTTTTATCCCGGTTGTGATATCCAGCCCTACACGAATGCCCCGCACCCGCTGCGCACGCGCACGGTGGATTCCATCGCCGTGCAGATTTACGATGGCAAGGAACCCGGCCCGGCCATGGATGCCATGACCCCGGTGCTGCGCCGCCAGCATGACCTGGAGCCCGGTGTGCTGGATGACTTCAACCTGCGCGACCGCTCCCAGTTCGTGAAAATGATGACCGATACCACCTCCACCATCAGCAGCCTGCTCATTTCTGTGGCCATGATTTCGCTGGTTGTGGGCGGCGTGGGCATCATGAACATCATGATGGTATCCGTCACCGAGCGCACGCGTGAAATCGGTCTGCGTATGGCCGTGGGCGCCCGCCCTCGCGATATCATGTGGCAGTTCCTTCTGGAGGCCATTCTGCTCTGCACCATCGGCGGCATCATCGGCATTGCCGTGGGGCGCATCGCCTCGGGCATTGTGAGCCAGCAGATGGGCTGGCCGGTTTCCACTTCGGTTTCCGCTATGATTCTTTCTGTATCGGTGGCCGCCATCATCGGCATCGTGTTCGGCTGGTATCCGGCCTGGAAAGGCTCCCGCCTCGATCCCATTGATGCTTTGCGCCACGAATAATTTCAACTCTTGTATTTTCCTGATAAGATGAAAAAACTTCTTCCTCTTTCCCTGTTTCCCCTGGTGCTGGCTTCCTGCACCATGGGGCCGGATTTCCTGGGTGCCAAGGCGCCGGAACTGCCCGCTACCTGGGTGAATGCCATGCCCCCCGGCACGGAGGCGCATACGCTTGACGAATGGTGGCACTGCTTCCGCGACCCCCAGCTCACCCGGCTGATTGAAAGTGGCTTTGCCGCCAACCCGGACATGGTGAGCGCGGCTCTGGCCATTGAAAAGGCGCAATCTGCCCTGCGCTCCACCACCAGCGGGCTTTTCCCCAGCCTGGGTGTGAATGCCGGTGGCACGAATTCGGGTAATTTTGATATTTCTACCTCCCATGGGCGTTGGAATGGCGGGCTTTCTGCCTCCTGGACTCCCGATATCTGGGGCGGAACGCGCCGCGAGGTAGAAGCCGCCATGGCATCCCTGGGCTCAACGGAAGCCGCCGCTGCTGCCACGCGCACGGCATTGGCTTCCAGCATAGCAGCCTCCTATTTCCAGTGGATTTCCGCCAAGGAAAGTCTGCGTATTGCTAAAGAGCAGCTCGAATACCAGGAACGTACCTACAAAGTGACCCAGGAACGCCATGCTTCCGGTATGGAAAGCGCGCTGGCGCTCTCTGAATCCCGCGCCACGATTGCTTCCACCCGCGCCCAGATTCCGGCGCAGGAGGCCAACATCCGCAGCTGCGAGACGTCCCTCGCCACGCTGCTGGGCACCACGGTGGATAACATTGCGCTGCAGCTGCCGCCCCAGAGTATCTACAACATGATTCCTTCTGTGCCCACCGGACTGCCCAGCGAACTGCTGCGCCGCCGCCCGGATATCATCAGGGCTGAGCACGAGCTGCATGCCGCTACGGCCCGTATCGGCGTGAGTGTGGCGAATCTCTTCCCGAAGCTTCCGCTTACGGGCGGCGCTTCCTCCAGCGCAGGTACTGATTTCTCCGGTTTCTGGGCCAACAGCGCCTGGAATCTCGGTGCTTCTGCCAGCCAGACCCTCCTGAACCGCACATCCCTTAATGAGGCGGTGAAGCAGGCCGAGTTGACCCAGCAGAGCAGCATGCAGGCTTACCGCAAGACGGTACTGGCGGCCTTTGCCGAGGTAGAACAGTGCCTCATCGACTACGCCAAGCTCACCAATCAGCTGCCGCAGTATGAGGCTGCCCGCGCTGCCAACAAGGAATCTGCCGAACTTTCCCTGCGCCTGCACCACGAAGGAATGGCCGATTTCCTGAGCGTGGCATCTGCTGAGCGCGCCTGGTTGTCCTCTGAGCTCAATATCATTTCCGCCCGTCAGAACATCCGCCTCTCACTGGCTAAGCTCTGCACGGCACTCGGCGGTGGCTGGGATGTCAAGACCGGTGAGAAATGACGATGCGCAGGGACACATGTGTCCCAAAGTTTCGTAGATTGTAATTTATCTTCCTAATCCGCGGGCGAACGCCCGCCGAATTCTGAGCCCGCGCAAGCGGGTAAAAGATGAAAGGCAGGGGTAAGCCCGCGCAGCGGGCGCAGCCCCTGTTATGCACAAAAATATTATGGAGCCCATGGAATGGGTGACAGAATGCGATGCAACTTATTGAC
>JAFNWZ010000041.1 GCA_017379255.1 Akkermansia sp.
CCTGTATCGAACCAAAGCAACCCTGCGCCAGTGCCAGAGAGAACTCCGCTTCGGCGGAGATGATGTGGAAAGCCTGAGTATCACCGTTTCTCGCGCAGAAAAGTGGCTGGAGGAAGGTATTGAAGCTAACCTGAAAGCCATTGAGGAAATGGCGGAATACGATACCCCCATCACCCCGGAAGAAATAGACGAAATCATTTCCGCTGCCGTGGCTGAGGTGGAAGCAGAAAACGCCGCCGAAGAAGCGCAGAAAGCGGCGAAAGAGAAGACTCCCCGCTCCCGGCGTATCTGAATCATGAAAGGAAGTAGAATATGGAGACGAATGTAAAATCCCGCCGCCGCTGGTTGCGGGTGTTGGGGTGGATTTTCGGCGGTGCGGTATCGTTGCTCCTGGTGGCGGTGCTGGCCGGGGCCTGCTGGCTCTGGGGGTGGCAATGGGGCAATACAACGCTGAAGTTTCATGACAGCTGGAAAATGGAAGAACGGGCTGCTCTCTCCGGGTTTGAGGCGTACCTGCGCACGGATTACATTCAGGAATTGATGCAGTACGAAATGCCGGATGCGCATCCGCTCTATATCTGGCTGGTCAGTTCTTATACGAGAAAGATTCTCGCGGCTCCTGTCTGTGCGCAGCTGCAGGAAATAGCCGGAAGCGGCCGGGCGGATTTGCCCGGGGTGGATACCGCGGCGGGCAGGGGGATTACGCCTGCCATTCTGGCTGTTCAAAATGGGTATTTCGATGCGCTCAAGGCTCTGGTGCTTCACGGCGCAGACCCCAATGCCTGTGTATTCATCACCTCGCGTCATGAAGAGGAGACAGAAGCGGAAACATTGTTGTCGCCGCTCATGTCCGACAACTATTCCAGACCGGATTTCCACGTTCCCTGGGAGACTCGGCGCGAGGTGGCCGAATTCCTGCTGGCGCACGGGGCAGATATCAATGCCGATAAGCGTATACTAGGTCTTTGCTGCCACATTGCCCTGTCTCGTGGAGATGCTTCACCCTGGCTCTGGGCTTTGGAGAAGGGACGCCGTGTTCCGCCGGAACTGTTTCCCTTTGTGGTGACGGGGACGGAACCGCAGCTGGAACTCATCGAGGCGATGTTGAAACAGTCTCCTGCTTTAGCCAACTCCTGTGACAATGGGCGTAATGTGCTGCAGCGGGTGGTTGAGCACGCCTTCAGTTTTCCTGAAGACCTGCCGAAAATGGAACCGGTGCTTCGTCTTCTGCTGCAATATGGCGCAGACCCCACGCTGATGCCAAGCGGAGATGAAGATGGCGAGGCGCAGACATGGCTGCCGCTGGAGCGCTTGCAGGAGAACCCGCCAGGACGAAGCCGCCGACGGAAGGATGCCACCCCGGTTCGGCAGGATACGCCCGAATACGCAGCCTGGCAGCGCATGTGCGAGATGTTGAAGCGCTGAGCATATTCGTTTTTTGCGTTGCCTGGGTTTTCATTATCATTGACTATTGGTGGAGTATGGTCTATGATGAACGCATGGAGACTCGCGTGATTGAGGTAGACCCGCTGGAGGATTGCCGCAGTATTTACAAGGAAGCCGCCGCTGTGCTGGCAGAGGGCGGCCTGGTGGCCATTCCTACGGAAACGGTATATGGCCTTGGGGCAGATGCGTTTAACCCGGATGCCGTTGCTAAGGTGTTTGAGGTGAAGGGACGCCCGAGTTTTGACCCGCTCATCTGCCACTTGCCGAATGGTAAGGCGCTGAAGGATATCACCGAAGTGCCGGCAGAGCTGCAGCCACTGGTGGATAAACTGGTGAA
>JAFNWZ010000435.1 GCA_017379255.1 Akkermansia sp.
GCAGCCTTTAGCGCGGGGTGGAGCGACGAAGTCGCGGAACCCCGGGTTAAACAATAAAACAACCAAAACCCCGAACGCAGTGAGTGGGTGGCAGAAGGCAAAGCGTCAACATAAAGCGTCGCATTCTATCACCCGTTCCACGGGTTCCTGTTATTTTTTTTGAGGTAGCAGGCGCTGCGCGTGCTAACGCACGCTTGCACCTGCCTAACATCTGTCGCCCACTACCGTGGGCTATGAATTCCGCTCGCTATGCTCGCTGATAATTTACAATTTCACGAGATAGGCAGACATATTAGAAGTCCCCTATTATTTCTCCAGGCGCTTTTTCCAGTCGCGCATCATCACCGCATAAGGCTCGGTGTCCGAGGTGGAGCCGGCATGCGGATTTTTGCTGAACGCCTGGTCATACTCCCCGCGCAACAAGTGGGTCAGGCAGGCCAGCTCGGCAGGAAGCGTTCCTTCATACGCCAACTTCTGCCACTGCTCCGGGTCCGCATCGGCAGGGGGCAGGTTCTTTATCGAAGCACGCGCCACCTGCATGATGGAAGAGACCTCCAACAGCACGCGGATTTCCTCCTTTTCCAAACGGCTCAGTTTCTGTTTGAGCAACTCGACCGCCATCGAGTCCGCAGCTTCCAGGTTTCCCGCGCGATACAACTCACGCAAACGCACCAAGGCCACGCGGGCAGCCCGCCGCGGTGCAGCCATGCGGTATTCATCCAGCAGCTCGCGCAAGGCATCCGCCCGGCAGGCAGGCAGCATCTTCATAGCCAAATCAACCGTCTCCTCAGCCTTGCCATGCTGCCCCGCGTGCACATACTGGTCTGCTACGAGAATCATAGCCGCCACTTTCACCAGGGAATCATCCATCTTCTGCGCCATTTCGCTGGCGCTGGGAGCATTCTGGCGAATCAATGAGCACAAGCGGATCAGCTCATCAAAGCGCTTTCGGCCAGCCGGGCTCACCCGCCCACGCGCCGTAGCCACCAAGGCATCAAACCGGCTGTATCCGCTTTCTGCCGCCTTATCATCCAGCACATGGTAGGCCGTGCGCACAAAGGTGGCAGCAACGGTCACGGCAGCATCTCCCGGAGACTCACCCAGTGCCGCCAGCAGTCTGGCAGATTCTTTATAATTACCTTCCTGCAAGCGCCGCAGGGCAGCAGAATACTCCTCCTGCTCAGGCCAGCGCAGCGCATCTGCATCCACCACATCCTGCACCACTTCGGAGGGCGTCACGGAAGCCACCATAAAGCCCCCCAGAAGCCCCAGTACCGTGCTGCCCAGAATACCGGCAGCGGCATATAACTTACGGCGGTAGCGGCGCTCGCGCTCCTGAGGGTTCAGCACATCCGCCATCGCCTTCTGCGCCGCTTCCACCTCCTGCAGCAACTCCGCATAACCAGCCGGACGCTCTGCCGCCTGATACGCCGTCATGTGCTCCACCAGCTTACAAAGCTCCGGCGCGGCCTGCGGCATCAGCGAACTGATGGGCGGCAGCTTTTTCTTCGCCTCCAGCATGTCACTCACACTCTGGGGAGAATCCGGCAATGCCGCCTCACCCGTGAGCAGATTCCGAAGAGTCATCCCCAGCGCATAAATATCTGTCTGCACGCTTTCAGCCTCTCGCAACAGCGTTTCCGGCGGAGCATAATACGGCGTAGCCCAGATAATTTCACCAGCATCCGCTCCGGGGGTATCCTCCAGAGACAAACCGAAATCCAGCACCTTTGCCTGGCCTTCTGTCGTGATAATGACATTCCCGGGCTTCACATCGCGGTGCAGCAGCCCCGCCTCGTGCGCCGCCTGCAGACCTAAAGCCACCTGGCGCACAATTTCCAGCGCGTCCACCGGCAAGAGGTAACCGCGGTCTGCCACAATGAGCTCCAGATTCCGCCCCTCCACCAGCTCCATGGCAATATAGAACTGCCCCCTGACCCAACCGGCGGAATACACAGACACCACATTTTCATGGCGCACCTTGGCCATGAGCGAGCATTCGTTCTCGAAACCGGCTATACGCTCTGACTCATGACGATACGTATCATTGAGCACCTTGATGGCGAGAGGCCGCCCCAGAATCAGGTCCGTGGCGCGAAACACAACACTCATGCCGCCGATGCCGAGCACCGAATCTATCTTGTAATTTCCAAGCAGGCTGTGCACAGCGGCGCGATGCTCACACTGCTGGCAGGCAATCTCCACAAAAAACCCCAGCTGCGAAATATCCTGCCGCATGCCGCATTGCGGGCATGTCCAGATTTCGGTGCTCTCGCTCATATCGGTTGGTTCAGATGGGGTTTGACACAAAAGAAAGGGGCAGAGGAGTCAAATCCTCCCCTGCCCCCGCAAATCATTGGCTCTTAGCCCAGCTTGGGCAGAGAAGCAGCGGCTACGGCCTGGCCGTGGCGCTTGGTCTTCTCATCCGGCACGCAGAGCGTGATGTTGAGCTGCGGGAATTCACCCTTAAGCACTTCGTTGGCCTTGTCGATGATAATCTGGCCGCCCTCACCCGTAGCCACGCGGCCCAGGAACAGGAGGTTGCGCACATCGTAGAAATCTGCGAAGTAAGCGATGGTGTAACCGAATTCCACACCGATGGTCTCGTAAATCTTGCGGGCGCGGTCATCACCTTCGGCCATGGCAGCCTGCACCTTCTTGAGCTGCTCCGGATACGGCATGGCGCCGAACTCGAAACCAGCACGGGGAGCAAGGCGGGCTACGGCCTGCTGGGAGAAGTACATGGCCCCCACGCCCTTGTCCTTGGACCATTCGTCCACGCCGCCGTCTTCCTGGTAGTCCACCGGCACGAAGGCAAGCTCGTTGAGCCAGGGCATGATGTGACCCTCGGGGTCCACATAACCGGCAGCCAGGGAAGTACCCATGGCGATACCCAGCACGGCATCGTCGTTCATGCCCATGGCACCGGCCAGGGCGGTTACTTCACCGTCGTTCACCACTTCAAAGGGAACTTCCTTACCCATGCGCTCGGACCAACGGTCCTTCAGCGTGCCGAACATGCCGCGGATGACATTCTGGAAATCCTCCGGGGAGATGCCGCGGAAGAGGGAACCCACGCGGGGCTCGCTGTTCACATACACACCAGCGGCAGAGCCACCGATGGCGTCCACCTGGGGCAGGTGCTTGGCTGCGCGCAGCAGGGAATCATCCACACCCTCCAGCTGGTACATGGGGTCGGTCTGGTGGTAGGGATCCCACACCACTTCTTCAGAGAACACCACCTCACCGTTCACCACGGCGGCGCACTTGCGGTCGGAACCACCCAGGTCAAAACCGATGCGGTAGCCGTCCAGGTTGCGGCCCAGGGCCACGGAGGTGCTGTTCTCAGCGGGCAGGTCAGCAGCGGAAGCCACCTTCACCACCTGGATGGGCTGGTCATAAATCTTCTTACCAATGAAATCCCAGTCGAACTCGCGGGCACCGCCGGCGCAGTAGGTAGCAGCCAGCATGTCAGCAATCTGGTCATCGCCAGCCACCATGATGGTGCAGCCGCCCTTCATCCAGAGCAGGAACTTCACGATACGTTCGATGTACTGGTTGTTCAGGGCGATGTTCTCTCCTTCCTGGGGCAGAATCCTGCCGCTCCAGCGGAAGCAGGTTCCGTCCAGACGGGTCAGAGCCAGATCCACAGTGTGAGAACCGGGAGTAGCAGCCACCTTTTCAGCAAAAGCCTTAGTCCAAAGCACCGGAGCCACGAAGGCCGGGTCGAGCACGGGAGTGAATTTCGGTTGAATATTCATAACGTTACGGAGCGATTATACAATATTCGCTCCGCCCCGACAAGCTCAAAAATCTGTTTGCTTCAGCTTTTACTCATCTTCCGCACCGAAATCGGGTTCTTCCGCCCCCTCGGCAAAGAGTTCGTAAGCGATGGAATCCACAATTTCCACCTCAGCAAACTCACCCACCGGCAGGGACGGGTCCACATGGATAGAGCCATCCACATCCGGCGCATCCCAGGGGCCGCGGGCAATGCCAGGGGCATCCACCAGCACCCTCACGCGGGTGCCGATGCTCTCCTGCCCGATTTCATCGGCAATACCGGCCAGCAGCATGGAAAGCTCATTACTGCGGCGCTTCTTCGTAGCGTGGTGCACCTGGTTCTTCATCCTGGCAGCAAGAGAACCTTCCTCCTTGGAATAGGGGAATACACCGGCGCGTTCAAAGCGGAATTCCTTGATGAATTCGCGCAGCTCGGCGTGGTCTTCCTCGGTTTCACCGGGCAGGCCGGAAATAAAGGTGGTACGAAGACCAATCCCCGGCACCGCGGCGCGGATATCGCGGATAAGGTTGCGGATGTAGTCGCCGTCCGTCTTGCGGCGCATGCTGTCCAGAATTCCATCGGCAATATGCTGCAAGGGGATATCCACATACTTCACCACCTTTTCGCACTGGGCAAAGGTATCAATGAGCTCCTGGCTCCAGTGCGCAGGGTGGGTATAGAGCACGCGAATCCAGAAATCACCAGGAATAGCGTTAATCTCTCGCAGCAGGGATGCCAGCGAATCACCGCGGCTGGAATCCACCCCGGCCGTCTTGCTGCCGCGCTTCTCCCACTTATCCATGCCGTAGTAGGTGGTATCCTGGGCAATGAGGTTGATTTCCTTAGCCCCCTGCGCCACCCAGTGGCGCACCTCCTTGAGGATATTGGCCTGCGGGCGGCTGCGGTGGCCGCCGCGGATGCGCGGAATCACGCAATACGCACAGGCGTGGTTGCAGCCCTCCGCAATCTTCACATAGGCATAATGCGGCGGCGAAATGAGTTTGCGCGGCACGCCCCAGTCCGGCAGGTAGGTGGAAACCTTGCTGGTGTAGGTCTTTTCCGCCGAGCCATTCAGGCAGGCCGTGGCAATTTCCGCCACCTTCGTGATTTCATCCACGCCCATGAAGCAGGCCACTTCCGGCATCTCCCTGGCAAGCTCCTTCGCATAGCGCTGGGAAAGGCAGCCGGCCACGATAATCTGCTGCCCTGCCGGGGCTTCTCCAGCCTCGCGGGCGCGCACCGCATCAAAAATGGTATTGATAGCTTCCTCCTTGGCGGGGTCAATGAAGCCGCAGGTGTTGATAATGAGCACCTCTGCCTCCCCCGGTTCTACCTGGCGGAACCCGGCAGCCAGCATGCAGCCGGCCATGTGTTCGGAATCCACCTGATTCTTGGCACAGCCCAGCGAGATAAGAGCAAAGGAAGCATTCATGCGCGCATTATACCCGCGAAGTCCCGCCGAATCAAGGCTTTTTCATCATGAGCCCGCCCGCCAGGACACCACCACCGATAATGCAGCCAAAAGCGCCGATAAAAGTGAAAATAGCACCTATACCGGGACCTTTGCCACACATACGCATCTCTGCAGGAGCCCCGGGCAGATACATGATTTCCACCTGGTGCCCGACTGGAAAATTCAGCTCCGAGCTCCCCGTGTCGGATTCCACCTGATGCACCGTCCCCGCGGCATCCTGATACTGCAGCAGGGGATAATAAACGTAGTACACACGGGATGCACCGCGCTCTCCCACATGAATGGAGACACCGCTATTCCGGTGTCGGCGGCGGTGGTGGCTATTTTCGTGTTTCCGTTCCTCCTGGCGCACGCTGACCACGGTAGCCGTTGTCCGCACGGCTTCCCGCTCAAACGCAGCATCCTGCACCAGAAACCAGATACCCAGGCTCAGGAACAACGTACAGACAACAAGGAAAACTGCCCCCACGGCAATCATCACCCCACGGCCCGCACTCGTTGGCACGGCATTTCCCCAGGAATCCGTTTCCGTGGGCAGGCCAGCCCATGCGGGCGGCTGGGCTGCAGGCTGGGGCTGGGCAGCAGGCGTTAATTCCACCTGCCGGGCAATCATCTGCGCGACTCTGTCCACCTCAGGTACATCAATAAAGCCCACCGGGCTCGGGCCACGGTGAATCCTGCGCCCCAGCTGCCAGCGCTGCTCATAGGCAAAAACGATATCGCCATAGCCATCACTTCTGCGCCGCACCTCCCGGACCGGATCCGGGCGCAGCGGGTAGGCCACCGTGCGCTCGCCAAACGGAACTTTCGATTCAAGCACCAGTACCCGCCTGTCCGTGAGCAGGTACACCGTGCGCTCACGGCTGCGGCGGTGCAGCTTCGGCGACACCAGCAGGTAACCGCCCAGCAGGCAGGCCGGCAGCGCAGCCGGCAACAGCAGCCACCCCGCCCATTGCGCCTGCCAGAGCATTTGAACCATGATGCCCAGCAGAACGCATCCGCTGATGCGGCGGAACCACGCATCCACCACATCCATCTCCGCCCGCGGTTTTGCCATCAGAAGCACGAGCTCCCCTTCCTGCAAAGCGGCCTTGCAGCGTTTTTCTTCCTCTGGGGAAAAATCAGGCTCCTCCATACTTGCCTACATTTCAGGGGCAAAAGCACCTTCGGTATATTTCAGTCTGTTCACAGATGGCGATGACTCGACAGCCTCCAGCCGCAGCCCCTGCCCTGTGGGAGCAGCAGCGGACAACGCCTGCCCGACAAGCATGCCGTTCCACCACACATAGTACCCCCTGGGGCGGTTGCCGTCCATACC
>JAFNWZ010000436.1 GCA_017379255.1 Akkermansia sp.
ACGCACAATATGTTGTTGTTATTTCTTGTGGTGTTCAATATATTGTGTGTATGGAAAGATGCAATTTTTTTATGTATGAGGGTGTTAAGGCTTGAAAATTCGTGGCAGAGGAGTACAATGGGGCGTCTCTAGCATCAAAAACTACATAACAGCCTTATGTCTGCATCCACATCGCCTGTAAGTTTCCGTATCAGCCCGACCAGAGTACGGCACAGTTGGTTGCCGTATTTCCTGACCGCTGTGGGGGCGGGTTCTGCCCTGGCAGATGAGGAATTTCTGCGTTACTGGTGGGTGATGCCGGATGCCCCTGCGGAAAAGGCTCCCCGGGTGATTCGTGTTCTGGGAGAAAAGGGAGAGCGTTATGAAGAGGTATATGCTGCAGAAACGCGGGCGGAGTTGAAGTCAGAGCCTGCGATTCTGAGAGCGCGGCTTGCCCGCCAGACCGCTCTGCGCAAGGAAGCAGTGGAGCAGGCCCGGCAACTGCGGGAATCCGGTAAGAGTCCGATTGTAGCCTACGAGGAGGCCTGGACCAGAGTGTTTGCAGAAAACAGGCTGGCGGCAGCTGGCCTGACGCTTTCCAGCTGGCTGGAGGATACGCTTGCCCGGCTGACCGCAGGGCAGCAACTTACAGAGGATGAGAAGCAATTGATTCTGGAAGCCCTGCTGGCGGATGATGACAGCCTGGAAGATGAAGCCGGGCAGGAGCTCCTCCGCCGGCTGGCTGAGCATCTGCGCGCCATGGGCTATGGGCTTTTTGATGTCCCGACCGTGAACGATGAGCTGATGCAGCGCTTTGCAGAAGCTATGCGGCACAAGGGGAGTGGTGTCGGTGCCTATCGCGATGCCTTGTTCAAAACCCACCGCGACCGTGTTATGTTCCACTCCCTGACCGGGTACCATGCTCCCTGGGGGGCGGGTATGGGCAGAAATCTTTATTACCGCCAGAAGCCGAAACAGGTGGGAACCACTGTGTCCAGCGGAAATACCCAGCTTTTGCTCTCACCGGGAGTAAAGCCTCCGTTCACTGCGCCGGGGGTGAATGACCTGCCAGGTTCTGTGACGGATTTCCTGGCTACCTCACCGCCCGCCAAGGGGGAGGATGATGAGGAAGAAAGCGATGAGGAAAAAGAGGAGGAATACCAGGAGCAGGATGAGTCGGAGCAGGTGGCTTCCTCCCTCCCGCCGCTGATGAACACCTTCTCCATGCGCTCTGCGGCGCCGGCTCCAAGGACCATTACAGATGATGCAACCCCGGGGAGTGGGACCACTGGCCGCGATGGTTTCCTGCACTGGGATTCCTCAGCCGGTGAGCCTGCGGTCTGGGATACGGAGCAGACAACAGCCTGGGTTGATGGTAACGGCGCGGAAACGCCATACACTGCGGGTGGCTCTGTCGAATTCGGCAATGGTGCAGATTTGAACAAATCGGTGCAGGTAGCCGATGCCGGCATTGTGGCCGGGGCGGTTGCCATTACCGGAAGTGGTTATCATTTCTCTGGTGGAGACATCAAGGTGACGGAGAGCCTGAGTGTGACCGGGGCTGCCGGTTTTGACAGCACGCTGGACATAGGTGCCAACCGCATTCAGGGCGGAACTCTGGAGAATGTGCAGATGCAGATTACCGGAGAAATCAGCCGTCCCGTTACCGGGGATACCGTAACCGTACACAACCTTATCTCCTCTGCCGATGGAACTCATGCCGCCGTGCTGACAGATGCAGTTCTCTATGCCGGTACAGCAACAGAATACGCCACCCTGTACAATGTAGTCTTTGCCGGAGAAAGCACCCTCAAGGGCTACATCACTATTGAGAAGACGCAGTCGCAGCGCGAGATAGGTGTGGCCACCGGGAGTACCCTGACGATTGACAATGCCACCTTTGACCTGCGCGGTATGGCGTCCGGTTCGAAGGTGCTCATCGTGAATGGCGCGCTGGATGATACCTCCGTTGCCTTTACTCTGCCTGCCGGCATGGCCGGCCTGGGCGGCGAGCTGAAGGGGTGGGATACGGTGAAGTTTGTCTACAGTGGTATAGCCGTGAACAAAGCCGCGGTGGATACCTCGGTCGCGGGTATGGTCACCCTCCGCGATGCGCACGACGGAAACCTGTACTGGAATGGCCAGGCTGATGACAGGTGGAACCCCGGCTCTGCCAACTGGAGCAGCTCCGCCAGCCTGGAAGGGCAGGAAACCTTCTCCGCTCTTTCCAATGTTCATTTCGGCGCCGGTAATGGAGGCCTGCGCGATATCCGCGTCACGCAGGATATGGTGGTGATGAAACTGGATGTCACAGACGGTGACTACAGTTTTAACGGTGCGCGTGTGGCTGTACTGGGCAATGCTTCGCTCAATTTTGACAGTGGTGTAGTCGACTTCCAGAACCAGCTGGTGGTTCAGGGCAATCTGGATGCTGCTGGTTCTGGCAGCCTCCTGTTGTCGGACGCTGCGACGGTGGCTGGCAATGCCGCATTGAACAACCTCTCCACCACCATTGCGGGTGATATGACCGTGGTCGGCAACCTGGCGGTAAATGCCGATAGCCTGAACATCTCCGGAGATGTGTCTGCCAGGCAGATGAACATCACGGTGAATAGTACCAAGAGTACGATTTCCGGCAATCTGACGGTGGGTGCTGGGGGGTCGATTGTCATCGGAGGTACGGCAGAGCAGCACTACACGGGTATTGTATCGGCCGGCGCATTGACGGTTGGAACAGAGCAGAATGATGTATACTTCAGCCATCTCCAGGTAGGAAGCCTTACGGTGGGGGAAGATGCCCATGTGCATGTGCAGACCGCGTCCGATTCCGTTGCCGTGTCTTCCTCTTCCATGCCCGATATCTATCTGTCCGGCACGCTGTCTCTGGATTCATACGGCGCAACCTATGACCGCGGCTATGATGTGCATGTTGAGAATGATGCCGCCAGACTCCGCTTCGGCACCGGCTGCACCATTGAT
>JAFNWZ010000437.1 GCA_017379255.1 Akkermansia sp.
GCGGTTCATCGGGTGTCAGTTTGTCACCGAGCATGCCGAACTCGTGGTCCTGTTCCGCCATGGCGCGCTCAATATCCCGGAGCAGTTGCTCGCGTCCCTCCGCATCGAACTCGATGAGGAGCACTCCGTCTCCGGCGTTGCTGTGCATACTCAGTTTCATACTATTGAGGGAAATCCATGCGTTCCTCTGCGCCCCGATTCTAGCAGAAGTGTGGCGTTTTTCAAGTATTTTACGCAGCGCTGCATGAAGGCCGGGCAGCAAACAAAGCATCCCTGGAATGTGGGTTCCAGGGATGCTTTTTGTATTCGGGTAGGGTGGACTGCGAGGGCACAGGGGGGCCGCTTCATCGACACGGTGGTGCGCGATTAAGTTGCGGGGTTCTGAGCTTGCAGTCAGGCGGGCTCGGTAAGAGACGTTGCTTCAGTGCAGACGCGGGTTACCGTGACTTGGTTCAGACGGGAAATGTATGCGTGTGCCAAAGGCAGATGACGCGGGTATCAAATAGTATCCGGCAGGTGGAAATGGATTTGAATGAGCGCGGCCCGGTGCAAACTAAATGGGGCTTCGTAGCAAAAGTGCGCTTAATGCCGGAGCAGAGGGGGAAGAATCCTGTAAGGAAGAAGAAGAGGGAGAAGGAGTTATGATGGAAGCCGGTCGGCCTGGAAAAGTAATGGATGGAGGAACGTAGTTTTCTACCTGTGGAGGGCTAAGGTATGCCGAAGCATTGTTGATGGGGAGGGAATACATATCCGGTGGGGGGGCTGATGTGTTGTGCTGGGGATTATTGTCTGGAGGAACTGTAAAGCGTGTCCTGCCGGTGGAAAACTCCTCGAAGCTGGGCATGCCGGTTTGTCTGGCGTGGTATTCGAGTTCTGATACCAGGCGCTGAAGCGTTTCTCCTGGAGAGCAGGGATACCCGCCTGGGAGTATGCCTTCGCTGTACGGATTGTCCGACGCCATCATTTGCTCGATACGCGCGGTGTGCCCGTTGTACTGGAGCGCAAACATGTACAGCGACAATTTCATGACACTGGCTGTATCCAGCTGCAGCTTGTGACAGATGCCGCGAAGAACGCGCTGCATGACATGGTTGCTCCGGATGCTGCATCCGGAAACTTTGTTGCTGCATTCTTCGTCTTCGGTTTTTCCTGGCTTCAGCCCTGCCGGATACGGTTTCTGGGCCTGAACGCGGTATTTATCAAGAATCTCACGCGTGCGCAGTGGATTCTGGTTAATCTCATCCAACAGCATATCGCGGAATCGGATGGCTTCGTCTCGGGCTGCATCCTCGCTTCCGAACTGCTTGTCGGAGAAGTAGCGGGCTAAGGCTGTACCCTGTCTGTTAATCGCGACCCTCCAACCTTGGAAGTTCGTGTACATATATGTGAATCGGGTGATGTGACGCAGATTCATAGCGTGGGTATTTTATGTGTTCTCCTATCTGGTTTCAACTTCTATTAGTTGTATGCCAGCTAATTAACACCCGGGAATTTCTTCCCTCCAACGGTGCTTTCTGAACTGTCTGCATTTTATTACATTGTAATAGGATGTCAATCCTATAAATGTTGTGGAAATAAAAAAATAAAAAAAATCCGGGCAGGGTTGCCCGGATTCCATGGTTTCCATTTCAGAAGAGCCTTGTTCAAGGCTTCTGACCGCCCGGTTGGACGGCTTGGAGGTTCAGGTGAAAGAAAATCTGTACCCATGGTGTGTTTTTCTTCCGGTAGTATGCAGGAAGAGTTTTGCTGTTGAAATCAGAATGTCCCGTAGCTGAAAGATTCAGCTGCATCCGGGCATATCCGGCTCCCATCTGCATCAGTTTATTGGTTTTAATGGCCTCGGTGTAACGTGCATCGGGCTTTAACCTGCTGGCATTGCGGAAGCATGTCTCCGCTGTGTCAAAGTGCTCCAGCTGGCGTTCGATGAGTCCCTGGAGGTAATGCGCCTCGGGTTCACCCGGGCTTGCCTGCACGGCCAGCTTTACTGATTTTGCGGCCAGTTGCCATGCTCCGGCCAGGCTGTAACGTATGGCCTGCTCAACATGAGGATTGCCGGAGGGCGCGTAGACTTTTTCGGTATAGATGATGCGGTGCGGCTGCAAATCACTGGCTATTTCGTGGCACAATTCCTCTATATCCCCATGCAACCCGTCGGTTGTGACTTTGTAGTCCCGGGAATAGCCGTAGACGGCATCATTTCTCTTGCGGAGTGAGATTTGTGTAGTCAGTTCCGTTTCTTCATCCGTATCAAAATCACCAATGATGTTAACGCCGGGCGTAACCCATGTGGATTCTGCTGTATCGGTGATGCTGAGCTGGTAATCCGCGCTGGGGGTGAATTTGTAGAAACCGCCTTGCTGAAGCTCCTGCTTCAGCGTGTTGCGAACTTCTCCGCTGATGCCGGTATCTGCCGACAGTAGCTCCAGCGAAGCTCCTTTATGCAGACCAACACGCGAAGGTGCTACGCAGGTCAGCTGAATCTGAGTTCCGCAGGAAGCCAGCGCCAGGGAAATCAGGCAGAGCAGAAGATATTTTTTCTCATGGCGGGGCATGGGGAGAAGCCGCTCTGTCAGTTCGTACGTTGTTCTTCCCATTCCGGCAGGTCGTGCCCGATGAGCCAGGGGGTGTATTCTGCGGGAATGGAGGATTGAATGGCAATGCGGCGGCCATCTGCCGGGTGGTTGAACGCCAGACGCCAGGCGTGCAGCATGAGTCGGCCCGGTTTCGCTTTCTGGCGCTGCGGGTGCGCATAGATGGGGTCGCCGATGAGAGGGTGGCCCAGGTGCAGCATGTGGACGCGGATCTGGTGCGTGCGCCCGGTGTGCAGGGTGCACATGACGAGTGAGGAATCGGTGGCGGCATCGTAGTGCAGTACTTCCCAGTCGGTGATGGCGGGTTTGCCGCTGCCGGGGTTCACGACGGCCATTTTGAGGCGGTTAACCGGGTGGCGGCCGATGTTGGTGAACACGGTACCTTTTGCTTCTTTGGGGCAGCCCTGCACAACGGCCAGGTAGATTTTGCCGGTATCTCGCTCGGCAAACTGGGTGGTGAGGGAGAGGTGCGCCTGGTCATTTTTTGCCACCACGATACAGCCACTGGTATCTTTGTCGAGACGGTGCACGATGCCGGGACGCTCCACGCCACCAATGCCGGACAAGTCGCCGCAATGGAAGAGGACGGCGTTTACCAGCGTGCCGTCCGGGTTGCCGGCGGCGGGGTGTACCACCATGCCGCTCTCCTTGTCGATGACGATGACGTGCTTGTCTTCAAAGAGTACGGAAATCGGAATATCCTGCGGCTGTGCTTCGGCGGGTTCGGGTTCCGGGATGCTCACCTCGATGCGCATGTTACGCTCTACCGGAGTCTTGGCCTTGGTGGCCTTGCCATTGACGGTGATTTCTCCGTCCTTGATGAGCGCCTGGATGCGGGCGCGGGAAAGCTCCGGCAGCTGGGCTGCCAGATACTGGTCGAGACGGGTGCCGAGCTGGTCTTCTACAATGATGAGCATGGTTACATGCCGGTGGGGTTATCAATGAACACTGTGGGCAGACCGAGCTGGTCTTCCAGCAGTTTGCCCAGGGAGCGTACGCCGAATGTTTCGGTGGCGTAATGGCCTGCAAAGAGGATGTTGACGCCCATGTCGCGGGCCGCATTGCTCACCCAGTGGTTTTCCTCGCCGGTGAGGTAGGTACCGTAGCCCTTGGCGTGCATCTGGTAAATCTCCTCGCCGCCGCCGCCGCTGCACAGCGCGATGCGCCCGGCGGGCAGGGTGGCATCGTGCACCACCCCGGTGATTTCTGCACCGGTGATTTCGGCGTATTTCGCGCGCAGTTCGGCAACTGTGCCCGGGAAGTAGCCCGAAAGCCCGATGAGTGTGCCGTGGTAATCCACCTCCGGCTGCACTTCTTCAAGCCCCAGAGCCTTAGCAATCCCAGCGTTGTTGCCCAGCGCGGGGTGCAGATCCAGCGGCAGGTGTGCAGAGTAGATGGCCAGGTTGTTCTTCAGGCAGGATTCTACCTTCTGCTTCCACCAGCCCTTGATGGGCTGCAGACCGCACCAGAAGATGCCGTGGTGCAGCACCAGGAGGTCAGCCCCGGCGGCTATGGCGTCATCAATGGTCTTCTGCGAGCCATCAACGCCGAGCGCTACTTTGGTCACGCAGCCGTTGTTCTCCACCTGCAGGCCATTCATGGCTACGGAGGCGTCTTTGATGTCGCGGATGCGCAGGGTGGCGTCCAGCAGGGATACGATGTCGGAAAGCGGTGTACTCATAAAACTTATTCGGCGTTGCCGGGGTAGACGGCCCGGTTGGCAATTTCCTTGTTCAGGCGCTTGTTGAACTCGCTGGCCATGTCATAGCCACTGTCGCGCAGGTAGCGTCCCAGGGCTGCCACTTCCACCAGGCGGCACATATCGCGTCCGGGCGCCACGGGCAGGTTGAGGTGTTCGACATCTACCCCCAGAATGTTGATATACTTACGTTCCAGTCCCAGACGCTCCATTTCGGTCATTTCTCCGCTGAAGAGGTTGATGACCAGGTCGATACGTTTTTCCTTGCGGTAGGCTTTCAGACCAAAGAGGTTGGTCACATTGATGATGCCGAGCCCGCGGATTTCGATGAAACCACTGCTCAGCGGCGGCGCTGTTGCAATGAGGTCGCCGCCGAGGTTGCGGATACGCACCATGTCATCCGCCACAAGCGAGGAACCACGCTCTACCAGACCGAGGGAAATTTCGCTCTTGCCCACGCCGCCCTTGCCGGTGATGAGCACGCCCACGCCGCGCACGTCGACCATACAGGCATGCATGGTGGTGCTGTCTGCAAACTCGTTTTCGAGAATGTAGGTGGCCCGGTTCACAAACTCCATGGTGAGGAGAGGGGTGCGGAAAACGCAGAGATTGTACCGGTCTGCAATGGCCAGCACATCTGGCGGAACATCCACACCGCGGGCAAAGATGAGGCAGGGCGCATCCTGGCTGCAGATGCGGTTCAGGCGTTCCTCTCTCTCGGCCTGGCTCATGGTGTCCAGATAGGCCATTTCAGCAGCACCGAAAACCTGGATGCGCTCGTGTGCAAAGTATCCGAAGAACCCGGCCAGTGCAAGACCCGGTCGGTTGAATGCGGCCTGCACTATCGGGCGGGTCATGCCCAGCGGTGTGTTCAGCAGCTGCAATTCCAGCATGCTGCGGTATTTTTCGTAAAACCGTGAAACCGGCACTTGTTCCACCTTGCGGACAATAGGATTCTTCATTTGCTGCTTATTCTACATGAATGCCCTCCGGGAGTCAAGGGAATGTACCGTGCATAAATGACAAGCCACATGTGTCCCAAAGTTTCATTAGGACTGCTTTCAAATTCTTGTAGCACAGCTAATTGACAATATGCTGCTTGATTGTAATTTATCTGCGAGCATAGCGAGCGGAATTCGTAGCCCACGGTAGTGGGCGTAAGATGGTAGCCGGGGGCTGCGCTCGCTAACGCGGGCTTACCCCTGCCTTTCATCTTTTACCCGCTTGCGCGGGCTCAGAATTCGGCGGGCGTTCGCCCGCGGATTAGGAAGATAAATTACAATTTACGAAACATTGGGACACATGTGATGACAAGCAGAACGCCCCGGAATTAATCCGGGGCGTTCTGTGGAATGAAATTAATCTGATGAGGGAAATCAGGCCTGTTCAGCGAGCGCCTGGTTGATAAGCTCCTGGATTTCCTCGGCCTTGGCCTTGAGGGCACGGAGTTCCTTGAATGCCTCCGGCAGTTTGCGCATGGCGGCAAACTGGCGGGCTGCTTCACCATAGGGAACGGCGGGTGCGCCCCAGTAGGTCTTGCCGGTTTCCAGAGAATTCATGACGCCGGAACGAGCCGCCACAACTACCTTGTCCTCAATCTTGATATGGCCGGTAATGCCGCACTGGGCTGCAATGGTCACATAGTCACCTACATGCGTGCTGCCGGCAATGCCGCTCTGGGCGCACATGATGCAGTGCTTGCCGAGTGTCACGTTGTGTCCAATCTGAATCTGGTTGTCGAGTTTGGTGCCATCGCCAATCACTGTGCGGCCGAAGCGGGCACGGTCAATGGTTGTGTTTGCACCGATATCGACGCGGTCGCCGATAACCACGATACCCACCTGGTCAATGGTATCGTACCAGCCGGTTTCCTTGTTGAGGAGGAAGCCGAAACCATCGCCGCCGATGACGGCGCCGGGCTGGATCACCACCTGGTTGCCCAGAATGCAACGCTCGCGGATGACCACCTTGGGGTAAAGCTTGCAGTTCTGCCCCATCTTCACGGCCTTGCAGATGACGCAGCCGGGGCCGATGTCTGAGCCATCGCCGATTTCGGCATCGGCTTCAATGACGGCGTTGGGGCCCACCCGCACCTTGGTGGGGTCAAGCTTGGCGCTGGGGTCAACTACGGCAGAGGGGTGGATACCCGGCTCAAAATCAGTGCTGGCCTTCATGAAATGGCCAACCAGGGCGTTGAACGCCAGAGACGGATTTTCCACTTCAATGAAAGCTACGCCTTCGGGGTACTGCGGAAGTGCGGGGGGAACCAGCACTGCGCTGGCCTTGGTGGCCAGGAAATCATTAAAATACTTCTCGTTGCCAAGGAAGGCAATCTCGCCGGGACAGGCTCCGTCCAACGTAGCGACTCCGGAGATTTCAATCTCCGGAGCCGGCTCGTTGAGGAGTTTACCGCCGGTGAGCTTGAGAACATCGGAGAGAGTGAGGTTCATGATAAGCTCAGGGGGATGGTGTTAAATTATTTGGCCTCGGGGGTGCCGTAGAGACGCTTCAGCTCGGCATCGGGGTCGAATCCCTGGGGAGCGCCGGCGTTGAGCTGCTTGAGCACTTCGGGGGTGAGGTCGATATCCTTCTTCAGGAAGGGGAATACGCGGGTGCCGATACCAATCTGGGGCTGGGGAGAAATAGCGCCGGCATCGATAACGATGTCAGAACCGCTCTGGTCAGCCACGGTGTTGATGGCGGTCTGCACTTCCTCCATGAGGAGACGCATCTCGCTGTTGCGCATCTCGCGGAAAGCAACCTCACGGCGCTGCACAAAGTCCTTCATTTCCTGGTCGGCAGCCTTGAGCTCGTTTGCCTTGGCCTGGTACTGCTCGCGGAGCTTGGCTACGGCGGAATCGGAAAGGCTGGAGTCGTATTTGTCCTGAATCTTCTTCAGTTCGGCCTGCAGGGCGCGAAGCTTATCCTCACGAGTCTTGATGTCGGCCTTGACTTCTGCCAGGTGCTTCTGCAGGGTGGTTTCCGTGTCGAAACGCTTGTAGAACTTGGTGTAGAGCTCCTGAACGTTGACGGTTACGATCTTGAGTTCAGCCTGAGCTGTGGCAGTGAGAGCTGCCAGCGTCACAATAGCGGTGGAGATAATGGGGAACTTCATAATATGTGAGGTTTTGGATGCTTTTATTCTAACGGTCGTTCAAATTAAGTCAAGAAAAGCTTGTGTCACAGCTTCATAAATGAAAAAAAATCCCCCCGGCAAGCGCCAAGGGGGATTCAGAAGCAAAGGAAAGGAGGAAAAATCAGGCATCAGAGGCTTCTGCAGACTCTGCCGGAGTGGGCAGGGGAGTGTCCGTGGCTTCGGGAAGCTCCGGGCTTGCATTCTCAGCGGCATCATCAGACTCGATTTCAAGTCCCTGCTGCTGGAGCTGCTGCAGCACCTCCGGGGGAAGCTGCTGCAGAGAGCGGGAATCCATCTGCTGAGCAGGGGCCTTGGTGATGTCGTTGAGGGTGATAGTGAAGATGAGTGTGCTGTTGTTGCCGATGGGGGCGGGACCCTGCGGGCCGTATGCCAGCTCAGAGGGGATGCAGATTTCCCAGGTAGACCCGATGGGCATGAGCTGCAGCGCTTCGGAGAAGCCGGGCACCACGCGGTCGATGGGCATTTCGATGGGAGACTGGCTCTTGTCAAACACCGTGCCATCGATGAGCTTGCCTTCGTACATGACATTGCATATAGCCCCCTGGCCATCGGTGGCGGAGTCATACTTGCGGCCTTCGCCGGCTGTGATGACACGGTAGAGCAGGCCGGATTCAGTCTTGGTCACTCCTTCGCCCTTGGCGTATTCCTCCTGATATGCCTTGCCTGCTGCAAGGTTGGCCTCTGCCTTGACTTGCTCCCGTTTCTGCATGGTCATCACAAATGCATTCATGCCAGCTTCGATGGCGGCCTGATCCATGCTGGGTTGTTGCCCGGAGAGGCAGTCCTTCAGAGCCTGGAAGAAGGTGTCCTTGTCGAAATCATCCACTGAGAGAGTGGATGTTCCGGCGGAAATATCCTGGCCGAAGCGGTACCCGGTGAAGTAAGAGAATGCTTTTCTGGCATCTTCAGTGGAGACTTCTGCGGACTCCGCAGGGGCAGCGGGGGCTGCAACTTCTGCTGCCGGTGCGGCATCCGCGGAAACCGGTGTCTCAGCCGGGATTTCCTGATTGCCCTGGGAGAAGCAGTAGGTGGTGGTGGCCCCGGCAATGGCCAGGCCGCAGAGAATCATGATGTATGTCTTTTTCATATACTGATGACGGGATTGTTGTCGACTATGTGTCTACTATGAGTACGGGTAAAAGTCAAGAATCTTGCATGTTTACATCGGTTTGTTGGGTGTCATGCCTTCATTTTATGAATGTTTGAACAAAGGAATGAAAGAAATACCCCAGGATTGATGCTCTCCGATGTAGGGTTGTTCGATGATAATGGTGTTTTCGCCCTTTTTGAGCTCCAGTTCTGTGGGGTCGAGAGACCACCAGATTTCCTCCTTGTCCAGCGGGCTTTCAAAGTTCCATGCATTGCCGGCGTGCGAGAATTTGCCGGCATTCCGGTAGACTCTGGGGTTGCGAACCTCCTTGCCGTTAAGCCAGATACGCGTACCTGTCTGAGACCATTCGCCGTTCTGCGGCACGCCGGTCCAGCGGCGGTTGGAACGGGCAGGGGCATCAAAGCCAATCATGAAGGGGTATTTACCAGCTTTTCTGACCTTGATGGTGCTGGTGGCCCATACCGTGCTGCCGGGGCGGGCGTTCATGAACATTCCGAGGTAGCCGGTATCCGGGCGGGTGCGGAAATACAGGTTGGCGCAGTATGCCTTGCGGGTTGCGAGTCCCTCGGTTTTGCCGCCGAGAACAGCCGTGCGGGTGGCATCGACCTTTTCCTTGGCCGTGGGTTCTACCACAGTCCACTGCATGTTGCTTTCCTCCCATACCGGGAAATCCTCATCTGCAAAAATGCTCTTGCGGAGTCTGGCCATGCGTTGTTCAAACAGGGCGTATGCCTTGCCGGCTTCGGTATCCGGTGCAGGCATTTCCAGCGGCAGGGCATCACCATTGGCTCCGCCTCCAATCCAGGCTCGCTCGGCCATGGCCATCATGCCCGGCCACATGGCGCAGAAGCCGGGAATCCATTCCTTGTTGTCCACCTTGCCATCCGGCCAGATGCAGATGATGGTGCCAAGCTTCTTCTCATCGCCCTTGGCGGAACCGCAGGGGCGCATGAAGAAATAACGGCGCACGAGCATGGCGGGGTCAAGCAGGTTGGCATAGCCCATGGTGGAGTCAAACGCGCGGCGGGTGATACGCTCGGGGTTGATGGATTTATCCGCCGTGTTCGGGCCTTCACCCCAGCGCTGCTCGATGGAGGTTTCGGCCACAGGCAGGTCCCGGTTACTGGCCCACTGCACAGGTATGCGGTTGTGTTCCTGCAGTTTGCCAGTGACCATGCCTACAAACTCTGCGGCATTCGGGATGCGCACCTCGTCTGCGCCGAAGTGTACAATCGGGCAGAGGTCTGCAGGTACTTCCTTGCAGAACTCGTCCAGGAGTTTCGAGACAATCTTCATGCCTTCCGGCGTGTGCATCTTGAAACCGAAGGCCCGTTCAAAATAGGCGCTGTGCCCCGGCATATCAAGCTCCGGGATGATGGTGATACAGCGGTCTTTGGCGTATTGGAACAGCTCGCGGATTTCGTCGTAGGAATAGGTGTCGTTCTGGTCGCGGGTGCGGAACTTGGGCGAGTTCAGCTCCGGGTAGGATTTGCACTGGATGTGCCATGCCGGGTAATCGGTCAGATGCCAGTGGAACGTGTTGACTTTAAGGCGGGCGGCCAGGTCGATTTCCTTTTTCAGTCGTTCCAGCTTGCGGAAATTGCGGCCACAGTCCTGCATGTAGCCGCGGTATTTGAATGCAGGCCAGTCCTTAATCTGGCAGCAGGGGATGCTCTTCTTTCCGTGAACGAGCTGGCGCAGGGTTTGCAGACCATAGAAGAAGCCTGCCTCGCTGGCCGCAGAAATGGTGATGCCGCCGGGTTTGACAGAAAGTGTGTAGCCTTCCTCCTGCATTTCTGCCGGGAAATCCCTGGCCGTTTTGAGCTTTACGGTCAGCTTGCTGTCAGCTTTGCCGCTGATATCTTTCAACAAGCCTTTCCATGCCAGTTTCACGCTGGTGCTTTTAGATGATTTGCCTTTTAATTCCCAATGCTCAGCAGCTGGCAGGGATACCTGCTTATCAGTCCACTCTGTCTCTCTGGGGAAAGGCAGCAGGGCATTGGGGGCATGCTCCTCTTGCTTCAGGGAGTGCGGGGAAATCCACTCTGCCGCGCAGATGCCGGTCAGGAGCAGAACGGTGGCTAGTTTTCGGAACAATGGAAACATGTTACCATACTAGCAAAATCCTGCGATAAAGCAAGATTAAAATCTGGGCAGGAAATCGGTAAAGCCTGTGGCTGCATCCACTCGCGAGGGAATGACTTTCAGCTTGGCTCCGGGGTAGAGACAGCGTGCGTCTGTGCTGGTCCATCGCTCTGCATGGCGTTCGAAGTACCACGAGGTGTCATGGGGTAAATCAGCCCCTGAAACAAAACCTTTCACTTTGAGCAGCGGCACTTCCACGGCCATGCCCTGCGGCCAGCATGTCAGTACCACTGCATCCCACACGCGCGGGTGTTCGCTTTCGCACTGCAGCTCCAGGAAGCGCGCCATCATGCTTTGCTGTGCTTCGCTTTCCGCTGCAGCGGAGTTCCTTTCGGTTTCAGAGATATGGTCTGCAATGGCTGCGAGCGTTGCCGGGGATGGCAGGGGAGCATCGGGAGTGCCGCTCAGGCGCGCGAACGCGCGGTGCACTACCAGGTCTGCATAGCGGCGGATCGGGCTGGTGAAATGGCAGTAATCCCCCTTGGCCAGCCCGAAGTGACCGAGCGCATCGGGAGCGTAGCGGGCGCGCATCATGGCTCGCAGAAGCTGTACTTTCAGGATATCCGCATCGGGATGCCCTTCAATCTTGTCCATTACCGCGTTCAGTTCCTCGCGGGTAGCCAGAGTTCCGGCCTTGATGCCGTATGCCTTGAGCTCCTGGGCCAGTTCGTTGAGCTTGGCTGGGTCGGGCGCTTCGTGTACACGGTAAATGGCGGGCAGTTGGTGCGCATTGAGGGCGTGAGCCACGCTTTCATTGGCAATCAGCATGAATTCCTCCACGAGCTGGTGGGCTTCATCGCTTGTTTCCACCTCCACATCTACCGGTGCTCCGCTGTCGTCGGTAATCATCCGGAGTTCGGGCATGTCCAGGCGCAGCGCGCCTGCTTCAAAGCGCTTGCGGCGCAGCAGCTGGGCCAGCTTGCCGGCTTCGTGCAGCATCGTGTCCACCTCTTCATCTCCGGTTGAACTGCGGCCCTGCAGCACATCCAGTGCCTGGGGGTATGTCAAACGGCGTCTCGAGCAGATGACTGCGTTCCGGAACTCGGCCTTGAATACTTTGCCCTGGCGGTTGATGTGCATGAGGCAGAGCCGCGTGAGTCTGTCTTCTCCCTGGCGGAGGGAGCAGATACCGTCGCAAAGTCTTGGAGGCAGCATAGGGAGCACCCGGTCGGGCAGGTAGGTGGAATTGCCGCGCTGGCGGGCTTCTTCGTCCAGCGCAGAGCCGGGGCGTACATAGTGGCTCACATCGGCAATATGCACCGCGAGTTCCCAGTTTGAACCGTTCCGGGTCACGGAGATGGCATCATCGAAATCGCGTGCTGTTTCGGGGTCAATGGTGATGACACAGCGCTGCCGCCAGTCATCACGGCGCTCCGTTTCCTGAGCGGAGAGAGCATCCGGGATGCGTTCAGACTCCTCCAGAACCTCGGCAGGGAATGTGTCGGCCAGCCCGTATTTGTGCATAATGGTGGTAATCTGCACTCCCTCGTCCTCCGGCCAGCCGAGTACCTGGACTATGCGCCCTGTGGCCTGGCTGTTGGCAATGGGATACCCCGAGGGTTCCACCACCACGACCATTCCTGGCAGGAGTTCTGCGGGTGGCGGCGTTTTCAGGCGTACCAAGGCGGGGCTGGTGCGCCCGTCGCCAACCATGTGTCCGTATTGGCCCGTGGATTTATAGGTGCCGACCCAGCGGTTGTGCCCGCGTTCCAGGATTTCGAGCACACGCACCTCCAGGCGTGTTTCTGATGCATGCGGGCGGTGTTTCTGCCGGTGGTTGCGTATGGGGGCTTTAACTCGTACTGATACCTGAACCCGGTCGCCATCCATGGCGCCTTTGCTGCAATACTCTGCCACAAACAGCGAGCCGGGGGCTTCGCCTCCGTTCATGGCGGACAGGTGCTGCGCTGTACCGGCATCCGGCAAAAAGAAGAGTTTTCCAGAGCGTTGAATCATGCGCCCCTTCAGCTCACCTTCGCGTGGGGCTCGCAGCATGTACAGGCTTTTACGCAGTTTCACGAGCTTTCCTTGTAAAAGACCCTTGGACAGAGCCGATTTCAGTCCGCTGCGCTGGCCGGGGTGCAATCCCATGCCTTTGGCTATATCGGCCAGCTCCTGGGGAACATAGCCTGGGGCGGAGAGGTAATTATAAAGCGCGTCTGTCAGGGAGTCGGATTGCATGTTTCTGGCCGTATTCTAACACACGGGAAAGAGCCCTTCAATGACTTTTTGTTGATTTTACTTGCTAGAACGAATCATCCGTGCTAAAAATAGAAAGTCACATGATAGTAAAGGCATCACAGTGGATTGGTAAGCGAGCCCGGCAGGAGGATGCGTACCAGATTAAGTACTTCCCGGAGGGCGTGCTCGCCGTTGTGTGTGATGGCATGGGGGGGCACCATGATGGCGCGCTGGCATCCACCCTGGCATCAGAAGCCTATGTGCGCGCTTTTGACAAGCTGGATGATCTGCCAATGCTGCAGCGTATGCGCGCATCTCTGGATGCGGCGAATGAGGCCGTGCGGGAGTCTTTTGAAATCCGGGGTGTCTATGGGGGCACGACTCTTCTTGCCGTCTTTGTGGGTGGAGGTGTTTTGCGCTGGGTCAGCGTGGGCGATTCTCCCCTGTATGTGTGGCGCAACGGGCGCTTGCTTCATTTGAATCAGGATCATTCGTACCGTGATATGTACCGCGGTTACATCGGCGCGGGGATGACCGCGCAGGAAGCCTTGCGCCGCGGACATGTGCTGCGCTCTGCGGTGACAGGAGAACCACTGGATTTAGTTGATGCGCCGCAGCTGCCGTATCCTCTGCTGCCCACAGACCGCATTCTGCTGGCAACTGATGGTGTGGAGAGTCTTCTTGCCCCTGAATTGCTGACGCAGGTCGGGCGGGAAATCCTGAATGACCCCCAGGGAAGCCTCCCGGTGAACATTGTTGAAGCCTGCCAGGCCTTGAATGACCCGTATGCCGATAATACCACGGTGGTGTCTATTGAGCTATAACAATCACTGAATTCCCGGCATGGGTGGTGCGTCCACTCCTGCATGGATACTTTATGTTTATGCAATGGGTACGCAGACGGTCGCTATGTGCTGCCTCCCTTGCCTTATGATGTAGCCGCGCTGGAACCTTTGCTAGATGCGGAAACGGTGTTGCTGCACCACACTCGCCACCATGCCGCCTATGTAGATGGGGCGAATGCGGCAGCTGCCATGATGAGACAGGTAGCCCTGGGTGAATTGCCGGAAAAGGCAGCCTCCGTTGCGGCCGAGCACCTGGCATTCCATTTAGCCGGGCATATGCTGCACACTCTGTACTGGGGGAACCTCTGCCCGACTCCGGGGCAGCAGCCATGCGGCTCCCTGGCAGATGCCATCAACACAGCCTTTGGTTCCTATGATGGCTTTTCCCGTGTGTTCCGGGCGGCGGCCGCGGGGGTGCAGGGGAGCGGATGGGCCATTCTGGCAAAGGACGCCATGAGCCACCGGCTGGTAGTGCTGGCGGCACACCGTCACCAGGATGCCCTGCTTCCCCGCATGCGGCCGCTACTGGTCTGCGATGTCTGGGAGCACGCCTATTACCTGCGTTATCACAATAACCGCGCCGGGTATATAGATGCCTTCATGAACCAGATTTGCTGGCATTCGGTTGCTAAACGCTTTAATCATAACGAGGAAAATAACCATGCGTGCTGCAAGTAATCAGAACCAGCGGTGCGGGTGCTCCAGTGTTCAGGTGCTGGGGCGTCCCTGGGTGGCGGGTGTGCTGGCAGTGCTTGAACTGGTGCTGGGCTTCATTCTGCTGGGATTCCCGTTCCTGCTTGGGGTATCAGCTGTGTGGGTGGGCGGATTTGTACTGGCCATAGCCGGGGTGTTCAGGCTGGTGCAATGCGTGGTTCACCGCGAAAACCGCTGGTGGAATCTGCTGGCAGCGGTGCTGTATCTGCTGGTAGGGGTATTCACCGTGCTCATGCCCGTGCTTTCCATGGAATGGTGGACACTCCTTATCGGAGCCTGCCTGTTGAGCGCCGGTGTTCTGCGCCTGGTGGTCGCCATCACGCTCTGGGATACAGCGGGACGGTTCTGGCGCTTTTTCAATGCCCTTGTGTCACTGGTGCTGGGCGTTATGATTATCTGGGGCTGGCCGGAATCTTCCGTATGGCTGATTGGCACGCTGATAGCCGTGGAGATGATATTCTCCGGGTGGACGCTGATGTTCCTGGCCATCGGGCCGCGACCAGAGCTGGAAAATCAATAAGCATTCCGGATGGCCTGCCGCATGCAGGCCATCTTGTTTTCTGTTTCCTGCCATTCCTGTTCCTCTACGGAATCCGGCATGAGCCCGCCCCCTGCATACAGGCGGCAGACATCGTCAAATATCTGCATGCAGCGCAAGGAGACGTAGAGGTGCACAGCGCCGTTGCCCCAGGGACCCAGGTATCCGGCGTAACAGGAGCGGTCAATATCCGGGTAGCGCTGCAACAGTGCTCGTGCCTCATTTACCGGCGACCCACATACGGCGGGAGTGGGCGGCAGCTTATCCAGCAGCATCAGCATGCGCCCCGGTGGCATCTGGAAGATAAAGCGTGTGCACAGGTGTTCAATGCTGCCGGCCCGCAGGTTTTCGAGAGGCCCTTCATAGAGCTCCTTTGCCAGCGGACCGAGCGTTTCGCGGATGAATTCCGTAACGAGGGCCTGCTCCTGCCTGTTTTTTGAATCCCAGGGCAGGGTGCTGGGAATACGCGTGCCAGCCAGTGCCATGGTGCTCCAGCTGTCTCCCCTGCCAGTGATAAGTTGTTCAGGTGTGCAGAATAACCAGGTGCCGTATGCGGGGGTATGCACCAGAGCCTTGAATGCAGTGGGGTTTGCCACACAGGCCGCCCTGAATGCCCGATAGGGGGAGAACGCCGGCGTAATTTCTTCATCTGCCGTGCGGGCCAGTACAATCTTGCGCACCTGTCCCGTGCGGATAAAGCCTGTGTACAGTTGGAACAGTGATGTATAAGCTCCGCGCGTGGTGGCACCATGGTCGGGGATGCGCTGCATTTCCGGCCACGCATTGGCTTCGGGTACTTCGGTCAGCTCAGAGGGTATAAAGAGACTCTTTCCGTCAAATGCCGCCAGAATAAAGCCGTTCTTGAAGATAGGGTCATCCTCCACGCGCCCGTCTTCCGCCATGCAGAACACAGGCTCCGTTTCACCAGGCAGACAATAGAGTGCAAATGCACATTGCCGGTGGCAAAGGGCATTGATCCTTTCCTCTGTGGTGGCGTGCATGCACGCTACCATACACTGAAACGGCATTTTTGGCAATATTTTTAGCTCCACAAAATATCAATCTCTGCGCGGATTCCCTCTGCAGAGTTGATGATGTGGCGGGTGAAATTGCCGCTGCGGTAGTGCTGGATTTCGACTTCTGCACCCAGCATGCATTCCTTACGGAATGCCAGATGAATGCGGGAGGGGCTTCCTTCCGGCGTACAATCGGCGGGCAGGGTATCAAGCGCCCAGACGAGGTACGCACTGTTGTTGATATGGCCGTTGAAATCAATATCACGGCGAGCTGCGGTGTGGGGTGAGGTTGCGCAAGGTTCGGCCGACCATTCCGGGCATACCAGCTCTTCGGTAATGGGAGGGCATTCCAGACCATTGAGTGGTACATTGGCTCGCTTGATGGGGAAGGGGCGGCGGGTTGTGATGTCGATGAGCACCCAGAGCAAATCCGCGCGGGCCAGAACATTGCCCTCCGCATCGGTCATTTCCACAAAGCGGCGGGCCTGCAACGCCCCGGCCTGGCCGGTGTTGGTGCGCAGGGTAATGGTTTCTTTCCACGCCGGACGCCGGAAGATTTCGTAATTACCGCGGGTTTCCACCCATATTTTGTGATTCTCTACAGCCCAGCCATAGCCCAGGTTGTTCCTGTCTGCGTGTTCCTCCGCCATTTCCTGGCACAGGTGCATGAAGAACTCCGGCTTCATGAGGTGGTCTGCCGAGCATTCGTAACTGGTAATGGTGTGGGTGAGGGAGAGGTCTTCCATAGAGCGTACTCTAGCATGGTTGCCGCGGAATGTCAAATGTTAACATGCTGCAAACAAAAAAGCCGCGCTCCCGGGAGCGCGGCATGGAATTCAAAATTAGTTAAGCCATTGTTACCTTGTTGGCGTTGTGGATGAGTGCGGCCTGCTGCTTAACGCGCACTTGCAGGTCTGCCAAGGCGTTCATGTAGTAGATATAGGCATCGTACGGCGATGGGTAGGGGGTGAAACCGTTGCTCTTTTCCATATAGTGGAAATGGTCTGCGCTCTGCAGCTTGCGCCACACATGAATCATATCCCGGTCTTCGCTTGCCTTGACCGCGCGTTCGAGGTCGTAAATCTTCTTGATGGCCTCCTGCTGCATCACATTGCCGTTCCAGTGAGTGGTGGTTCCATACGTGGAGCAGCTGACCGGATTCGGGCAGTTCAGTGTGCCGCAGGACGGGAAGGCGCGCACGGCTTCTGTGGGGGTATAGAATTCATTGCCGGCAAAGAGGGCGGCAGTAATCATGGTGCGCCAGAACTCGAATACGCCGGTGCTGTCAGCCTGGCGTTCGCCCAGTGTCTCATAGTCCATGGAGATATTGACCACCTGTCCCTGTTCACGGCTCAGCCAGTCGGCAAAGGTGTAGGGTGAGAGCGGGTACTCGCTCCAGCCGGGGTCAGTGCGACGGTTTGCGAGGTCGTTGGAGAGATGGCGGTGGCGCAGCAGGGTCTTGGTCTTGTCGATGAGCGGAGCGCACTGCAGGTCATTCGTGTTGCGGTTGCTCATCATGCGGCCGCTGCCATCGGCCATGATGCCCTCGAATCCCATGTCGTATGCCTGGGCGGCAATGGCATTGGAGTACAGCATGCCTGTGTTCCAGAGTACCGTGGGACGCTGCCCGAAGAGTTCCTCAATGAGGTCGCAGTGTTCTTCCACCTGCTCGGCAAACTCACCCGTGGAATACAGGGAGGCCAGAGAGGCGTAATAGGGCATGGCCAGGAACTCCACGCAGCCTGTCTCCGCCAGCTCCTGGAATGAGGTGATGAGATCGGGACGGTGGTATCTGGCTTGTTCCAGGATTACGCCGGAAATCGCGAGGGCAAATTTGAACTTGCCGTCTGCCAGCTCAATGAGCTGCTTCATCATGCGATTGGCGGGCAGGTAGCAGCGCTCGGCCACCTCGCTGAGCACGCGGCCGTTCAGATAGTCATCCTCATAGAATGCGTGTTCGCCGATTTTGAAGAAATCATACGGAATCAGGCGGTTGGGCTGGTGCGCATGAAAGGTGAGAGTGATATTCATATTGATAATGAAGAGTGTTGAATGTTATTACCAGCCCAGCACGTGGTGATATACCTTAATCATTTTGTCAGCGGCTGTTTCCCAGTTGGAGCTCTTGATGTCCTGTGCGCTCTGTTCAGCCACGCGCTTGTACAGCTCCTCATCGGTCACGAGGTCGACAATGTGCTTCGCCATCATGTTCACATCCCAGAAGTCAGCCTTCAGCGCGCCCTTCATCACCTCGGCTACGCCGCTCTGCTTCGAGATGACTGCCGGGATATTGAACTGCGCAGCCTCTAGGGCAGAAAGACCAAAGGGTTCGGATACGGAGGGCATGCAGTACACATCGGTCATGGAAAGTAACTCATTCACCTTCTGTTTGTTCAGGAAACCGGTGAAGTGGAACTTGTCGCCCACGCCGTGGAAAGCGCCCGTTTCAATCAGCTGGCGCAGCTTCTCACCCGTTCCGGCCATCACAAAACGTACATTGTCGGTCTGTTCCAGCACCTTGGCGGCAATCTGCAGGAAGAATTCCGGTCCCTTCTGGGCGGTGAGACGCCCCAGGAACAGCACCAGCTTTTCCGGGAACTTTTTCTTGCTGTGGAATACATGCACGGGGTCGGCGCCGTTGTGCACCGGGAAAATCTTGGCCGGGTCAATGCCATAGTGTCCAGCGGCCACTGTTCCCGTGTATTTGGAAACCGGAATCACGGCATCTGCCTGTTCCATGCCATATTTCTCAATGTCGTAAATCCAGCCGCGCGCATCTGCCCCGGCGCGGTCGAACTGCGAGGCGTGCAGATGCACCACCAGCGGCTTGCCCGTGGCCTTCTTTACCTCCACTCCGGCCAGATAAGTCATCCAGTCGTGGGCATGAACTACATCGAAATCATATTTGCGTGCCATAACGGCGCAAATCTTCGAGAACTCAATGACTTTGCGGGCCAGGTCACCGGCATACAAATCTTCTTTGCTGGTGAAGAGGGCAAGGTCTGCCTCGTGGATGCGGGAGAAGAGCAGTTTGCCTTCCTGGGTGAAAGTGATATTGCCCGGTGTGCCTTCTTCGCAGGCGTAGGGATCCAGGTTAATCGGGGCTTTGCCCACTACGGTGAAACTTTCGTAGGTGTAGCCCTCCTCCAGCGTCTCCATCTGCTCGTGCTTCAGGGTGTTTACCCCCATCAGCGAAAAGCCGTCATATCTTGCCTCGGGCGATGCTTTCGGCACAATCACATGCAGGTCAACCTTCTGCGAAAGTGCGCGCGAAATCCCCATGCAGGCCACACCCAGGCCGCCGTTAATGAGTGGCGGAAATTCCCACCCTAGCTTTAATACCTTTATTCTTTTCATTTTCAATGGGTTGTTAGATTGTAAAATTGCAGACTCTCAGGGCTCAGTCTCGCTGGAATTAAAGCATAATGATAGTGACTTGTCCAGACAAATGTCCGTCAATCCTACTAACAAGATGTAAATTACCGCCAGGCGTTGGCGGTCCCGGCGTTAATACTCCTTATTGGCCCGGCGGATGTCTTCCAACGCGGCAATGAAGTCGTCCAGAATTTCGGCCGGAACCATAATGCGGTCGCGGTTGGAGCTCACTTTTTCAGTGATGCGCACCACGCGTCCACGTGCGTTGCTCTTCAGGTCAATAAAGAAGGTCTTGCGGTCAGCAATGATTTTCTCTGTACAAATGATATCGTCGTCCACTGTCTCAATCCCGGGGTGGTTATCGTAAACCCCTTCAGTTGCACATTATAACACAGGTGGAGGTGCAGTCAATCATCAAATTGAGGAAAATCAAAAAGCCGGGCGTTTTCAGAACATCAGTCAGGCAGATATGCAGACGGAGTGATTCCTTGACATAGAAGCAGGGATGGGATATGCTGAGAGCACAACAATGAAGCTGTTACGAAATGTCTTTCTGGCAACAACCCTGGCGTGTTGCTCTCTGGCCCATGCGGTAGAAGTGGTGCTTTGCGGTGGGGTGGCGCTGCGCTCGTGGGAGAATCTGCGTGGCCCGGCGGCGCATGATAACTGGTGGGCTAATTTTGTGCGAGCCTCGACGGTATATATTGATGGTGCGCTGGCCCGAAATCCGGAGAAGGACATTCTCTGGATAGTGTACAGACCGTCCTATATCTCGCGCGGCAAGGAGAACAAGATTGACTATATTGCTCGCATCAAAGAGACCGCGGCCAAGCGCAACATCCGCCTCAAGTTCGTGGATTCTGCTGATGAGGCATACGCAGCTATCAACAAAGCGCCGCGCAATAAGCAGGACAGGATTACGGCTTTCTTCTACTTCGGGCACAGCAATCCTCATGCATTCATGCTGGATTACAGTAATGATATCATGGCGGCCTCCACGGCCTGGATTCATGAAAAAGATCTGGCTACTAAAATCAATCCTGCCATTTTTGATGCCAATGCAGAATGCTGGAGCTATGGCTGCTATACCGGCCGCAGCATGAGCCGTTACTGGCGAGAGGCCTTCAAGGTGGCGCTGTGGGGGAACCTGGAATCAACCCGCTACCAGCCTGTGGGGGAAGGCAAGTTGCCAGCCGGGGCAGGCAGGTGGGTGCGCTGATAGTTTTCATCCATTAAAAAAAGCGGTGCTTTTGACAAGCACCGCTTTTTTGCACTCAGGGGTTAATCTTTCTTCTTACGAGTTGCCCGTTTTTTCGGTGCAGGTTTTGGTTTATCCCCGGCAAAGGCAATATCGCAAGTGCCTTCGGGGCGGATGGCCCGGCTCATGCAGCCTGCCACCAGCTCGCCGCGGAGGATAGCCTCGGCGATGGGGTCTTCGAGCAGGCGTTCAATGGCGCGGCGCATGGGGCGTGCGCCATACTGCGGGTCGTATCCCTTGTCTACCAGCATGCTGATGACCTCCGGGGAGAGGGTGAGCGAAATTTCCTTATCTGCCAGGCGGCGGA